>CAYZGJ010000009.1:21155-24603 GCA_964478005.1 uncultured Candidatus Peribacteria bacterium | reverse complement strand
CATGAGCCCGTACTCGATGCCGTTATGCACCATCTTCACGAAGTGCCCCGCGCCGCCCGGCCCCATGTGCGCAACGCATTTCCCCCCTTCTTGATCGTCTGCAGCCATTGAAGAAAAGAGAGGCATCAATGCTTCCGCTGCAGAGCGATCTCCCCCCGGCATCATGCTGGGGCCCTTCAGCGCACCTTCTTCTCCGCCGCTCACGCCCATCCCGATAAAGGCAATCCCCTTCTCCGCTAGTTCTTTCTCCCTGCGATTGGTATCGACGTAATGACTGTTCCCCGCATCGATGATGCAATCCCCTTTCTCCAGGTGCGGCAGCAGAGCATCGATGACGGTGTCCGTATCCGGCCCCGCCTTCACCATCAGCAGAATCGACCGTGGCGCGGGCAATGCGGCCGCCAGCTCTTCGTAGGTTGTGCAGGGAAGGAAGTTTCCTTCGCTTCCATACTCCTTCATGAACGCATCCGTCTTCTCCGGCGTCCGATTGTAGACCGCGACCGTCGCGCCGGTGCGCGCGGCATTCCGCGCCAGATTGGCGCCCATGGTGCCGAGGCCGATGATCCCGAGGTGGGTGGTGGGCATGAGGGGAGTGTATCGGCAGACCGCGCATCGGTTCAACAGCTTGCACAATTCTTCATGAGGAGCAATATAGCATCATTCCCCCTGACGTATGATTGCACTCCCTGAATGGAACACCAATTCTATTTCTATTAATGACAAGAATGAAGAGAGACAAGAAGATGAAGCGATTGCGAGATTATTACAAAGCATCAGAGTAGACAAAAATACTCACTTTACGTTCCGGATAGAAGAGGAACGTATGCGCATCAGGGCTGCATTGCGATTGATGTATCATGCATTGCGTCACCAAGGCCGGATTGAACCCCATCAAAGTAAACTGCATTTGCCTGACTACATAACAACACCTTCTCTTGCCACGCAAACCGCGCTACTGACCTGCACAGCAGCGAACGACGCAAACGAAGAGGGCACCATGATAGCGGCTGGAGCACTCATTCGTGACATACGACCTCAGCTGGCCAGCTTATTAAGCGAAGAAATACACATCGATCCGCAAAATAGTACTGAGCTTTCTGACCCATATACAAGTGTTGCAATGAGAGGTTTCGGAAGCAAATTGTTCATCAATTTCATGGCGTTTTCTGCCCAGGCAGCAAAGAGACAAGGCGCGCATCATCTGTATCTGACAGCGCACTCCGATCACGCTGATACATATCAAAATTTGTATGCGTTCGAAGATGTTACGAGAAGTGGCGGAGATATGGCCGAACCCAAACGGGAAGAACCGGTTGTCCTTAGAGGAGATTTGCGCAACTTAGAACAGAATCATCCCAACGCTCATCAACGACTCTTCGGCAAACCATTCCCGGAGGATCAGCTGCGATGGAAACCTATTCCCCCAGAGGTCGCTTCTGATTTGGAAGCCATTCGCAATGTGCAATATGCGCAGTATTGCTATAGCATTAATTCTCACCCTGTTCCCAATCCTTCAAAAACCGCTCCACGCCTGCGTCCGTCAGCGGATGATTGGGGAGTTTCTTGAACACATCGTACGGCAGCGTGCAGATGTCCGCGCCGATGAGCGCCGCCTGCGTGACGTGCTGCGGATGGCGGATGGAGGCGACCAATATTTCACAATCGAAATCGTAGTTGTCCCACGCCTGCCGGATATCGGCGATCAGCCGCATGCCGTCCTCGGAGATGTCGTCGAGCCGGCCGATGAAGGGACTGATAATGCTGGCCCCCGCCTTCGCCGCCAGGATCGCCTGCGAGAGGGAGAAGATCAGCGTGGTATTGGTCGGAATCCCCTCCTGCTCGAAGTGGACCAGCGCCTGCAAACCTTCCGTCGTCATCGGCACCTTCACCACCACATGTTCATGCCAGGACGCGTACTCCTCTCCCTGCTTGATCATCCCCTTCGCATCCGTCGCCGTCACCTGCGCGCTGACGCACGGCACGTGCGCGCACATCTCCAAGATCGTCGCTTTGAAATCCTTCCCCCCCTCCTTCGCCACCAGCGTCGGATTGGTCGTCACGCCGTCCAGCACGCCCCACGCAGCGATTTCTGCAACATGTTCCACATTGGCGGTATCCAGGAAGAGTTTCATGAGAGCAAAGGGGGAAATCGGTTGCATTGTAAAAGCTGCACAGTCGCTTGCGCAATCCGTTGCTCCATTGGATGATAGGCGCTCATGCGCGCCCTGACCGCCTCTGTCGGCTCCCTCCTGCTCCTGACCGCCTGCACCGCACAGCAGGCCACGGTCCTGACGGAACCGATGGATACCGCCACTCAAGAAACCTCCTTCTCGTCTTTTTCCTCCTCTCCATCCTCTCCTCCTCTCCTCCTCTCCTCTTCTCATTCCTCTCCTCCTCTCTCGATCAGAATCGACCTCCCCTTCGCCTCCCAGGCCCCCACCGGCGACTGGGGATATCCCTTCCAGGAAGCATGTGAAGAAGCGTCCTTGATCATCGTTCATCACTACCTTTCCAAGCAACCGCTCGACGCATCCGTCATGCAGCAATCCATTCTCGACCTGGTGGCCTGGCAGACGGAACGCGGCCTGCCGCAGGACATCACCGTGGCGCAATTGGGGGATGTTGCACGGGAGTACTACGGATACGATGCCGAAGTGTTTGAGGGCGACGAAGTAACGACGGATCGCATCGAACGGGAATTGGCCCGGGGCAATCCCGTCATCGTGCCGCTGGCGGGACAAATGCTGGGCAATCCCTACTACAGCGGCTCCGGTCCGCCCTATCACATGCTGGTGATCGTCGGCTACGACGCCAAGAACTTTCTGACGCACGACGTGGGCACCCGCCGCGGCGAGTATTACTCCTATCGAAAAGAGGTCCTGATGAACGCCATCCATGATTGGACGGGGTCGAAGGAGACGATTCGAAACGGGGAAAAGAGGATGATGGTGATTCGTTGATGACTTCACTGCCACCAATACAACTCGTATTCCCCAAAAGAAATAACAAACGAGAAGAGAACCAGGAGCAGATACTTCACGCTCACCCATTGCATCACATACGGTATGCGCACACCAAGAGAGCGAAGAATGATCGCAGTCATGGAGACAGCAAACAAAAGGTTTGCAATAGCACACATCAAGAAGAATTCAGGATCTGCATCTTCCGGATAGTATTGAAATAACCATTGGATTCCGGACAAGATATAGTCTGCAATTGGAACTACAAGGCGAAAGCCTGCCATAGCAGAAACCACCAAAAGCAGGACAAGAACAAAAGCCTTCGGAATTGGACTGAGTGAAAGATATGCCTTGCTCAAGGTTGGAGTGGGGGTATTCATAATCGCATTCTATCTCAATGATCTATTGCACAATATCCATCGCTATCCTCCCGCGGGGAGAGGGGGACAAGATAGATCTCATGTGAGGACGGAGGGGGTCCGCGCATC
>CAYZGJ010000009.1:0-21145 GCA_964478005.1 uncultured Candidatus Peribacteria bacterium | reverse complement strand
GGGAGGAGGGAAGAAGGGGCGAGAGGGGGGGAGGGGGGGGTCGGAGGACGGCGGGGGGGGGGGGGTGAAGGGGCCTGTGCGGGGACTCTGTCAGAAACACAAATGATGCGAACAAGGAGAATCGTTGGACTCATAACGATGCCACGCAGACAGTCCGGAGGTGATTTGGTTCGCAGGACCCCCAGTCCCGTTGCACATGAATGGATGTTTCAGTAGTTTCATCACGTAACACAATCATTTTTCATTTTGCATTTTGCATTTTGCATTTCCCATTTCCCATTTCCCATTCGTCGTCGTCATGATCCATGGTTCGGCTCCGCTCACCACAAGTTATCAATTACCTGCCCCTCCGTAGCTCCTTGGGAGCGAAGGGGGGTCCATTATCCATTCGTCCGATCATCCGAACATCAGAACCGAAGGCTTGAAGATCAGCAGCAGTCCGATCGCCAGCATCACCAATCCGCCGATGAGGTGCGAGAGGCGCGCGTACTTCGACGTGACGCCGGTCAGTTCCAGCGTGAGCATCGCGGCGAAGAAGACGAAGAGATCATCGAGGAGGAAGACGAACATGTAGAGCAGCAGGTATGCGTAGTACTGCCAGGAGGGCAGCGCATTGAGCGCCAGCACCTGCGTGTACACGGCGGGAAGGCCTGCGGAGCAGATCAATTCGACAAGGTTGACTGCAAAAGCCAGAACCACGATGCCGATGAGCGCCAGCCAGAAACTGCGTTCATGGATGATGTCGCGAATTTTCTGAAACACGCGCTGCCGCCGTTCGCCGCCCGTCACCTTGCACGTGCCGTCTTTGTTCCTGAAGTATTCCTTCAGGTAATACGTGCCGCCGCCCAGCGCGACGATGCCGATGCCGATACGGATCCATGCAAGGAAACCCAGGAAGAGAATCAGATGGAGCCACGCCGCCAGGAAGAGGAAGTACACGGAAGCCGATGCCACGAGGAAGGCGATCCCGAGTGTCCAGCGCCGGACGCGGCTCTCCATGCCGATGAGCAGGCTCAGAAGGAAGAGGAGCGTCCACATCGCGCAGGGGTTGAACCCGTCGAGAGCGGCGATGATGATGGTGAGAACGGGCAGCGAATACTGCGAGACATTCATCTCACCCACAAGCGGCAGCGAGAGAATCAGAGGTGCTGTTTCGCCATCGCTCCGGGGTGTCGCATGTTCAACCGGCGCAGGTTCTTCCATTTCCGCTTCCGCATTCCGCACGATCGGCCCGACGGAATCCGGACACGCACTCTCCAGGCACTGTTCGATGCGCGCCACGATCGCGGGACCCGTCTGCCGAGGCGAGAATCCCATGAACACTTCATCGCCGATCACCGTGAACGGGACGCCCCGGACCCGCGCTCCCAGAACCTCCGCAACCGATCCGAGCAGGCGGGCGTTGTCCCGATTGTTCCAGATTTCAAAGTCGTGGACCGCCATCGCATAACGATCTTCAATGGAACGCAGCAGCTCCCACTCGTCCTCGCAGTGCGGACAGCCGTCGCCCCAGAAGAAATAGACCGGCACCACCCGCTGCGCGGATGCCCACGCGGGGAGAACGAGGATGCCCAGAAACGAGACGCTGAGAAGAAAGCGGCGCAGCGATATCATCGATCTTTGTGCTGGGAAAGGATACGAATGAGTTCTTCTTTGGGAATTTCGCCCTTGAGGCGGAGGAGCTCATTGCCCTCGCGATCGAGGAAGATGAAGACGGGCAAATCATCGGTGACTCCATACTGCTTTGCCGTTTCCGGAGAATCGTCATACTCGAAGTACTGCGTCTCCAGCCACGGCATCTCCTGTTCGATTTCCTTCCATCGCGGCTTCATCACGAGGCAGCCGGGGCACCACACGGCGCCGAACTTAAGGACTTTCATAGGCGGCAGGGGAAATGTCGCCCCGCATTCTACACCAACCATCTTCTGCGGAAACCGCTTCTCGAATCACGGAAATCTTGCAATACTGCAATCGTTTCTTCCCGAAAGCACTCGTCATTATCCATTATCAATTATCCATTCTGCAGTATGCCCACCCGCCCCTCCCCCTCGTCCCTGATTGGCAAAGACCCATCCCTCGTTCCCCTCTCCTGCCAGCGTGTGCTGCAAGCGGCAACGAAAGGCGAGCATGTGTGGATCGGTCCGGAGCAAGCCGCCACGATGGCGGAAGCGGATCGAACGGCGTACGACGCGGCGCACACCATCATGCGGCACATCGCGGTCCGGGCTCCCGTGGAGCACCAGTCGGGGCACCCGGGGGGTCCGCTCTCCGCTTTCACCTTCGCCTACGCCGTGACCCGGCGCCGCGATCCGGCGATCGACCAGCCGCTGCGCTACTCCGCGGGACACCTCAGCCTGCTGGCCTACACCCTGCAATGGCTCTTCGGCAACGAGGGCGACGACGAGCGGCTCCAATCCCCCGAAGCGATCATCCGCACCTTCCGCATCCCCGACGGCCTGCCCGGCCATGTGGAAGCCGGCATCGGGGATATTCCGTTTGGAACAGGACCGCTGGGCAAAGGCGTGAGCAACGCACTGGGCGCCGCATTTGGACTGAACTATCTCCGCACCCTACAACCGACGACCCACAACCCACAACCTCACGTCGACGTCCTCATGGCCGACGGCGATTCCCAGGAAGGCCAAATCATGGAAGCGTTCCGTCTGGCTCCCGCGCTGCGCGTCGATAACCTGATCGTCCACGGCGACTTCAACGACATCCAGCTCTCGGACATGCCGTCCAAAACAATGGCATCGGATTTTGCATCCATCGCGCACGCGGCGGGCTGGCACGTCATCGAAGTGCAGAACGGCAATGACCTCGCGCAGGTCACCGCCGCGCTGGACCGGGCCGATGCGCTCTGCGGGAAGGGCCGCCCCGTCTTCGTCTGCTACTACACCACCATGGGCTCCGGGATTTCCTTCATGGAAGAGGGATCGAACACCGGCACGAAGAACTACCACGGCGCCCCGCTCAGCACAGAGGAAGCGGAGAAAGCGCTGAAGGAACTTCCACCGATGGAGGACGCAATCAAAACGTACGAACCGTTTCGAAACATGCAAAATGCAAAATGCAAAATGCAAAATGATCCGTTGCATTGGGATGTGGATGCGCTGAAGAAGAAAGGCTACACGCGCACGATCACGGAAAAGCCCGCCGCATCGCGCAAGGAATTTGGCGCGACCCACCTGAAGAATCTCATGAAGGCCGATGAACGGATCGTCGTGCTGCATGCGGACCTCGCCGGATCCGGCGGATTCGACGCGGCGGAAAAGGACTTTCCCGGTCGCGTGATCAACGTGGGCGTGGCGGAAGCGAACATGGCGATGATGGCGGCGGGCATGCGGCAGGTCGGGCTGCTCCCCGTCACCTACACCTTCGGCGCGTTCGCGACCAACGAAGCGCGCGCTTCGGCCCGCCTCATCGACATCAACTGCGCGCACACCCGCTGCGGCGTCCTCCACGACGCCACGCACGTCGGCCTGTCCGTGGGCGAGGACGGCGAGACGCACCAGGAGCAGAACTACCTCAACCTCCCCTTCCACCACACGCAGGTGTGGATGCCGGCGGATAGCAACCAGGCGGCCGCCATGGCCGAACGCGGGCTGGAAGTGATCGCGGAGGGCTCCGAGAGCGTCTTCGTCTTCCACCCACGCACGGGCCACCCGCAGCTCACCAGCCCCGACGGCACGGCGCTCTACGGACCCGGCTACCGCTTCACGGATCTGATGGATCTGGTCCGCGGCGCGGGCGATGCCACCGATGTCCTCACCATCATCGCGACAGGCTCCGCCGTCCACACCGCCGTGGCCGCCGCCGATGAACTCCATTCCCTTCCCGAGAGCGAGCGTCTCTCCGTCCGCGTGCTCAATGCCGCGTGCATCCGCCCGTTGGACGCCGCCGCCGTCATCACCGCAGCCTACGAGACGCAGCATCTGCTGGTCCTCGAGGATCACAACACGGAAGGAGGACTGGCCAGCCAGGTCGCCGACGTCATCGCCGACTTCCAGCTCCCCTGCTCCCTGCGCCGCATCGGCCTGACGCACTACTTCCCGTCCGGCAAAGCCGAGGATCTGGCCTTCTTCGCCGGCCTCGATACGGAGAGCGTCCTCGACGCCATTCAGGACGAGATCCGTCTGGAAGTCTGCGGCGGGGAGGACGCCTTCGTCACCTCCGTCTTCTCGCTGCTGCAGAACGCCCGCCACAGCCGCTTCGCCCCCTCCGTCCTGCCCCTCATCGACGCGCTGATCGCAGACAGGACGCTCCTCGACCGCCTGCGCGCCGTCTGGCAGGAGCGCACCTGCCCGCCCGACAAACTCCCCGACAATGACCGCCTGCGGGAGAAGCTGGGAGAGGTGCGTTCGATGGAGCTGTGAGACGGACGCAGACTGGTACCTGGCGGAAGGGGTGGGATTCGAACCCACGAGACCCTTGCGGGCCTAGCGGTTTTCAAGACCGCCGCCATCGACCACTCGGCCACCCTTCCGCGAGAGCGCGTCGGCAATGGACATCGGCGTGCCGTCATTGTAGCGCGATTTCATTCTCCCGCACTGGAAATTTCTGCCCCCCTGCGCGCATCGCAATTGGCAGAATCCTCCTATTGCATCCCCCCTCTTCGCGCTATACTGGATGCTCCACCCTTTGCCACCCTTACCTATGAAGAACCTTTCTCTCTTCCTGCTGATCGGAGTCGTGGCGATGAGCGCCGCCGCCTGCACCCCGCCCACCGCCCCCGGCGATGACGGCGCGCAGACATCGTCGGAGCAGATGCGCGAGACGCCCAACGTCCTCTACCGCGGCGTCCTGCAGGACGCAGGCGTCACCATCTACATGGAAGGCACGCACCGCCTCACGCTGGATGACGGCCGCTTCATCCTGCTGGAGAGCGATGCAGTGATGCTCGACGAGTACGTGGGCCGGCGCGTGGAAGTCCTCGGCGCCATCCGCCCCACGGTGGAGCCCGGCGGGCAGATCATGCGCGTGCAATTGGTGCGCCTGCAGAGCGCATCCTCGGTCCCTGCATCGTCCGTGGCTTCCTCGGAACCCGCAGAAGACGCCGCTTCTTCGGCAGCCGCCCAGGCATCGTCCGTCCCCGCGCCGGCATCGTCGGTCGCGCAGCAGCCGCGCAGTCCGGCTCCGGTGGCATCGTCCGCCCCCGACGGCGGGCAATCCGACGCCCTGACGGAGAAGGCCCGCACCATGGCGCAGGCGGATCTGAGCGCCGCCAACTGGACGCGGGAGTACTGCTCCACACACTGGGCATTCTGCATGCCGGTCCACCGTAACTGGTACTTCACCTCGTTCGGCGCGACGGCCGCTTCCCTGTGGCACGTGGAGATCGGCCCGCAGGCGATCGAGAACATCGGAGAAGGGCCGCTGGTCGTCAATCTCGTCAACGGATCGGCTACGGCGGACGGCGAAGTGCGCGTCCAGGGCGACACTGCCGTCGGGCAGCGAGCGTGGGAAGGCGGCCGCCACTTCGAAGTGCGTGCCCCCGCCGTGCTGGAAGACGCCGTGCGCACCCTGGTGGAAGGACTGAAGCCCGCTGCGCAGTAACGAACAAGCAGTTTGCATTTCGCTGTTCGCATTTTTCATTTCCCATTCCCCGGTGGTCTACCCCATCCGACATGCCCACCTTCGCCTACATCGCGCGTACGACGGACGGCACGCTGGAACGCGGGACACTGGAAGCCGCGAGCTCGGAAGAGGCGCGGGAGCAGCTGCGCAAGCGGCATCTCTTCGTTGAACAGCTGCAGCACGAGGACGGACCCCCGCAGACCGTCGGCTTCTCGGGCGCGCCGCTGCCCTGGACCGTCACGGACACTCCCGCAGCTTCTGCGACCTCAGCCGCCGCTCCCGCCGCGGATGAAACGGAGCATCCCTACGTCCCGCTGACCGACACCCTGCGCCTCTTTGCGGGATGGCTGCTGGCGTGGTACGGCCTCGTCTACCTCCTAGGATCTTTGCAGCGCAGCGGACGCCTCCCGGCGGACATTCCTTTCCTGGAGGGGCTCTTCACCTCCCCCATCGTGCTTCGATTCACCTTCGGCACGTTCCTCTTCCTCCTCCTGACATCGATCCACCGGTGGATGGACGGCGGGGTGCTGAAGGGATTGGGATTGGGTGTGGTATTCGTGGGATTGCTGGCAGCGTTTCATGTGCTCATCGGATAATTCCAGTTAAAAAAGAATTACAGTAATTGTCTCAATGCTATGCACAACGTCTTGGTTCGGCAGGCTCACCATGACGTCATTTACAATCCCAGCTGCTTGCGGATGTCGTCGGCCTGGGCGGCTTCCTGCTGCTGCGCGACCTGCTGGACGGCTGCGGCCTGGAGGTCCTTCCAATCCTGCGCGTGCTTCTGCTCCAGTTTCTGCAGCTGGGCGAGGTGCTTGGGCGAGAGCTCGCTGAACTTGCGGCGCTCTTCGTCCAGGATCTTCTGCAGCTCATCGACCTGGAACTGGCTGAGCTTGGGGATCGCCTGGATGATGCGCCACTTCTCGTCGCGCGAGAGCGAGATGGATCCGCGCAGGTAGCAGAGGAACACCTGCTCATCAAACTGCGTCTGCGGGTGCGCCGGCACCGTGATGTGGTCATTGGTGAGCTGGTCGGTGATGGACGCGAAACGATAGTCACCGACTTCCGCCAGCACGCGCAGATCCTCATCATCGTACCCCATCTCCTTGGTCGCCACCGTGCCGGGGGGAGGCGGCGGCGGACCGGAGTCCTGCGGAGGCTGCGCGCCGTCATCACCCATCATGCCGCCGCCCTGCTGCGCGCCATCACCCGCACCGGCGCCCGGCGGGGGCGGCGGAGGAGGCGGAGGCGAGGCGAACACCTGCGTGGGATCGATGCCGCCGTCGGGAATGGGATCGCCCGGACGCAGGGGAACGAAACCGGGATCCTGCTGTCCCTGATCCTGGGGCTGCGCGCCGCCGGCCGGCGGGTTCTGGTCGTCTGCCATACGGTCAAAGTGGGAAAGACCGGATCAGTCTAGCGGAATGCACTTGGCATACAACCGAAAATCGCGCTTCCTGCCTCACGCCGCCCGATCTGTCCGCATGCCGGTCACCTGCTCCGCCGCGCGTCGCGCACGGACGACCAACTCCGGCTGGAAGAGGTGCGGGAAGCGGAAATCCGGCAATCCGCTCTGCCGCACGCCGAAGAGCGCCCCGGGCCCCCGCAGCTTCAAATCGATCTCCGCCAGCTGGAACCCCGAATCGTACTGTTCCATGGCGCGCAGGCGCGGGGAGCGGGCTTGCGCCGGCGTCGTCGTGAAGAGGAAGCAGTCACTCTGATGTTCGCCCCGCCCCACCCGCCCGCGGAACTGGTGCAGCTGCGCGAGGCCGAACCGCTCCGATCCTTCGATGACGATGATCGTGGCATTGGGAATATCGATGCCCACCTCGATGACGGACGTGGAAACGAGCAGATCGAACGCGCGGTCGCGGAAAGCCTGCAAAATCTCTTCCTTCTCTTTGGGAACCATGCGCCCGTGGAGGGATGCGATCCGCCGGTGCGGGAAGCTCTCGCGCAGTCGGGCCGCTTCCTGCTCCACGCTCTTCACGTCCTTGATCTCCTCCGCCTCGGACCCCGTGATGAGCGGACAGATGACGAACACCTGCCGCCCCTCCGCAATCCGATGATCGATCCACCGCTCCACCGTCTTGCGATCCTGTGGCGGCACCACCTTGGTCCGGATCGGCTTGCGCTGGCCCGGCTTCTCCAGGAGCACGGAGAGATCATGATCGCCGTACGCCGTGAGCGCCAGCGTGCGCGGAATGGGCGTGGCCGTCATCGCCAGGAAGTGCGGATTCCCTTTCTCCTTCAGCCGGGCGCGCTGCAACACGCCGAAGCGGTGCTGCTCGTCGACGATCACCAGGCGCAGGTCGCGGAAGTGCACCGTGTCCTCGATGAGCGCGTGCGTCCCGATCACGCAGTCGACCGTGCCGTTTTGCAACCCCTGCTTGATGGCCAGCGCCTCGGATGCCGGCGTCGATCCCGTGAGGAGCGCGACCTTGGGCGGCGGAAAGGGTGCGGAGCCGGATTGTTGAACAATATAATTGTGCAGATTCAGCAGCAGACGCGTGATGCCTTCCGCATGCTGGCGCGCCAGCACTTCCGTCGGGACCATGAGCGCGCACTGCCCGCCCGCCTTCACGGCGCAGGCCATCACCGCCGTCGCCACCAGCGTCTTTCCGGACCCCACGTCCCCCTCCAGCAGGCGCGACATGGCGGTCGTCTGTTCCATGTCGCGCAGGATCTCGTAGATCGCGATCTTCTGGCTGGCCGTAGGGGCGAAGTGCAGACTGGCGAAGAACTGCCGGATCAGCTCCACGTCCATGGGGATCGCCAGCCGCTCCTGTGCCTCGCCCTGCCACTGCTTCTTGCGCTCCAGCGCAGCCAGCTGCACGCGGTACATCTCCTCGAAGGCCATCCGGTGCTGCGCGCGCTCTACCTCTTCGGGCTTGTCGGGAAAGTGCAGCGCCCGGATCGCCGCGCTGCGTCCCAGGAGGTCGTGCTCCTCCAGCACGGCGGCGGGAAGCGTTTCGACGAATTGATCGATCGCATCCTTCAACAACACCAATTTTTCCCGCAACCACTTGGTATTGATGATGTCGTGCTGCGGGTAGATGGGCACCAGCCGCCCCGCGTGCACCAGCGGTCGCTGTCCCGCAATTTCAAACTGCGGACTCTGAAACACCAATCGGTTGCGCTTCTCCGTCAGCTTGCCCGTCATCACCACCTCGCTCCCGTCGGGGAGCATCCGCTTGACGTGCGCCTGATTGAACCAGGACGCCTCCGCCGTCTGCCCTTCGGTATCCGTAAAGATCGTCGACACGATGACCCGACCCCCGCGCAGGCGCGTGAGCTTCAGCTCCCCCACCGATCCGCGCACCGACACCTTCTGCCCCAGCGGCACGTCGCGCAGCAGGAGAATGCGGCTCAGGTCCTCGTGCGCGCGGGGCAGGTAGAGGAGCAGATCCTCCACCGTGACGATCCCCATCCCCTTCAGCGCGGCGATGTGATCATCCGTCGTCCGCAGGACCGATGCGAGGCGGGTGGAGAGCTGCATGCAGGCGCAGTATAGCAATGAGTGTACGGACGTCCACTGATGTGAGATGTGAGACGTAAGACGTAAGACGTTAGATGTAAGACGTAAGATATAAGTATGTGCCGAAGCAGAATTTCGCATGGCGATACTTGCGTCTTGCATCTTGAATCTTATGTCTTCCGTCCCCTTCGTCTTCATTATCCATTGTCCATTATCCATTATCCATTCTACAATCGTACCCATGGCCGACTTCACCACTCTCATGGGCGCGCATGCCAATCTCCCCGAGGAGCAGCAGAAGCAGGCCGGGCAGGCCATCGCGGGCAATATGGGCGACGAGCACAGGAACTTTCTGCAGACCGTCATCGGCATGATCGACCGGAAGGAGATTGATTCAGCCCAACCGCAATCGCTCCTCAATCACGACGTCTACGACGCCCTCTCCGAAGAGTGGAAGGAAAAGGTCGACCTCGCCCTCATCAACATCGCAGACCAGCTGCGCCTCATCGAAGAATTCTACCGATCCACCCGCACGCCGAACGAATCACCGCAATTGCAGACCATGATCGAGCAGCTCTGGCAGATGAAGCAGCGGATCGAGGAGGAGAAGGATGTGTTTAAGTTTTAAAAGCCTTTGCCGTTTCAGCATCTCCAAGCGTCCCAAAAAATACGACTCTGCCCCAAAGCATCTTATCCTTTGGGATAAATCTGCCGAGCAATACGCTTGGCTTCTTCTAATATGCCTAGTTCATCAGGGCGGACAAGAAGCTCTGGTTCAAGAACCTGTAGTTCTCCCCGAACAAAGTCTTGGAGCATGGCAATTTGCACCCGATGTTCCATCGGCAAGGCTCGCTCTTGGAGTGCGTCGACGGAATCGCCCGGATAGACAGGAACTTTCTCTCTTTTTACAACCATTCCTCCATCTAAAATCTTATCGGAATAATGCCCGACAACAGATGTATCAAAAGTTCGACCTGCTAAGCGCTGAAATTCAAGGACTGTTGCATGAACAGCCTTTCCCATCATTCCTTTTCCGCCAAACTGTTCAGGAGGGCCGGGATGCTGATTGAAAATGCGACCTTTGTAGGCATCAACCACGTTATCAGGTGTATGAGGCATCCAGCCATTTTGTGTAATAACAGTTGCTCCATGAGTTTGTAAAACATCCAATAATCGCTTGCCGAAAGCCTCACGATCAATTTTTCTTGTCGATCCGATGCGAAATTGAGACTGCTCAACTACGACAATTGAACCTTCGGGAATGCCGAGTTTTCTTGCTTTCTCAATACCCCCAGCATCACTTGTGCTTGAAACGACACATGCAATCTCCATGTTAGGAATTTCGCCTGATTGGATTGCTTTTACAATCTCGCTCATCGTCGTTCCGCCGCCAGAGATAAATGATGCAAGACGCTCCATAGTAAGAGGGATTAAGAATGTTTCTTCAAACGAGCTACATCACGATAGCCAATGTCTTTACGGAAATGACCAGCACCATCTTCAACTTTGATGCGATCCATTGCATCGTACGCCTTATCTCTGGCCTCCACTACATCGTTTCCTTCGCCAACAACATAAAGAAGCCGTCCGCCATTGGAATAATACCGTTCACCGTCTTTCCTTACACCTGCACCATAAATTGTAATATCAGGAAGCGCATGAGCATCATGGATGCCTGTGATCTCCTTTCCCTTTATTGGTGAATCTGGATATCCCTGAGCTGCTAATGCAACTGCTACTCTGACCTTTTGGTCGGTTTCTACCGTGAGATGATTGATACGACCTTCAATAGTAGCCCTACCTAGTTCTACTAAATCGGTCTGCAACCCTGGAACTACAACTTGCGCTTCGGGATCACCCCAGCGCGCATTGTATTCAATGACATACACTTTTCCGTTCACCACCATACCTCCGAGGTACAAAACGCCAGTATAAGGATTCTCTTCCTGCGCCATTCCATCAAATGTTTTACGAAGAACATCATGCACCTGACACATCATGTCTGGTGTGAGAATAAGCGGTGAAGAACTACATCCCATTCCACCTGTATTAGGACCATTATCTCCATCATTAAGCCGCTTATGATCTTGGGCACTACCTAACACTTGATAATGCGCACCATCACAAATCGCATACGTAGAGAATTCTTCGCCATCCAAATACTGTTCGAGCAGGTAGGTTGATCCCGCGTTCCCAAACTCTGACATGCGTTGAATGGCTTGCATTGCCTCCTCATTGTTTGTTGCAATGATGACTCCTTTTCCCAATGCCAACCCCGCTGCCTTTACAGCCCACGGCTGATCATCCTGTTGTTGCAAAAAGCGAATGCCCTCTTCTTGAGAATGAAAAATATTGAAAGTGGGATGAGGGATATTGTGACGCTTCATAAATTCTCTCGACCATGCCTTGTCCCATTCCGCTCTGCCAGCTTCACGCGTGGGACCGACTGTCGGTACGCCTAATTGCCTAAGGCGGTTCACTCCGCCACCAGCAACAACATCATCCTGACAAACATCTGCCAGCGTGATATTGCCATGCAGAAGTTCAGCTATCTGATGGGCATTCTCGGCTGCAAGCTTGCCAGCAATGCGCTCAAACACGACCTCTCTAGGAACATTGAGCCGCATTAAGTCATTTCCGGGAAGAGCGATGACTTTTTTCACATGTGGGCTCTGACTGTATTTGTGAGCGAGGGCAGCGCCTCGTCCACCACCATCGGTTAATCCGATTGTTTCGCCGCGTGATTTCATAATGAAATGGAGAAAAGGAGATAATCGTATCCCTACTGGTAGTTGGTGTCCAATCATTCTGGAGTGCGCTTGAGCTAACCAAGATCTGCCCCATCAATCCAAAAAATCCTTTCATCAGGTTCAAACCACGTCATCTGCCTCTTGGCATACGCCCTTGTTTTTCGAGCAATAACTTCCGCCAGTTTGTCTTCATTGCGTTCATCCGATGCTAACCACGCCATGATTTCCTTGTAGCCGTGGCTCTTCATGGCGGGATCACCGGGGCCGTACCCGCGGTCGATCAGGCCTTCCACTTCCTCGATCCACCCTGATTGCAGCATCTGCTTGGTGCGTTCATCGATGCGCTTCACGATGGTCTCGCGCGGCCATCGCAGCCCGATCATCAGGGTTTGATACGGCGGCGGGATCGTCTTCTTCAGTTTCGAAGGCGCGATGCCCGTCATCTCGTAGAGCTCCATCGCGCGGACGACGTAGACTTTGTTCTGCTTGTCGAAGGCCTGCGCGGTGGCGGGATCGATCTGCTCCAGCTTCTCGAAGAGCGTCCAGCCGTCATCCTCGTCGTATTCTCTTTCGATGCGCTTGCGCAGTTCCGGATCGGCCTTCGGCAGCGGATCGAGTCCATCGACGACCGCGGACACGTAGAGCATCGACCCGCCGACCAAAACGGGAACAACCTTTCGCGCATGGCAATCGGCAATGACCTTCGTCGCCTCCTCTTTGTACCACGCAATCGTCGCTTCTTCATCCGGATTCAGCACATCAATGAGGTGATGAACCACTCCCCTGCTCTCCTCCTCCGTCACCTTCGCAGTGCCGATATCCAGGAATCGGTACAACTGCCGCGAATCGGCATTCACGATCTCCGCATGATCCCACCCGTGCTGCTCGCGCGTGGCTGCAATATGTTCGGCAACGTCCAAAGAAAAACTCGTCTTCCCCCCCGCCGTCGGGCCGACGATCACGATCAATGGCTGATCCGCCGATCGAAGGTGATCGGCAACAACTCTCGGCCAATCATGAACATCCAAAGAAGGCATGCATTATGAGTATACAGGATCAGTCCCTCATCCCTTGATTCCCTCACCCCCAACCCCTCTCCCTTCCGACCACGTTCCAACGGGAGAGGGGTGACTTGCTCAGGAACGTTCGTGACGAAGCGGGATGGCCCGCGCGCAGGGGGGGGTGTAGGGGGAGCCCCGCATTGACACAGCTTGCGAGCCGTTTTCGACTGAAGCCTTGGAAGGAGAAAACGGCGAAGCGCGGGGCGGGCGGGTCGTCGTTGCGCGCGGTCGCATTTTGGCGCCACCTTTGTTGCGACAGACAAAGGTGGCAACAATTCTTAACATCAACACTCCCCGCCACGAAAGAAATCCTCTGTACACTGCCGCGAAGCATCGAAAATCGGTATACTGATGACGAACATGCAATGAATCATTTCTCATTTAGCATTTTGCATTTCATTCGTCATTATCCATTATCAATTATCCATTATTCATTCTTCTTCTATGGACCCCCGCATTCAATCCATCTACGCCGGCATCACCCGCGGACACATCACGCCGCAGAGCTTCGTGATCCCCACCGTCATCGAAAAGACGCAGTTCGGCGAGCGCGTCTACGACATCTACTCGCGCCTCTTGGAGGAACGCATCGTCTTCCTCGGCACGCCGATCAATGACGAGGTCGCCAACTCGATCATCGCGCAGTTCCTGTTTTTGGAAAAAGAAGACGCGAAGAAGGACATCACCTTCTACGTGAACTCGCCCGGCGGTCAGGTGACCTCGACGATGGCGATGTACGACACCATGCAGCACATCAAGCCGGACGTCTCCACGGTGTGCCTGGGCATGGCGGCCAGCGGCGGCGCGATCATCCTCATGAGCGGCAAGAAGGGAAAGCGCTTCGCGCTCAAGCACGCGGAAATCATGATCCACCAGCCGCTCGGCGGCACGGAAGGCCAGGCCACGGACATCGCCATCCATGCCGAACACATCGTGAAGATGAAGAACACGCTCAATGAACTCATCGCAGAGCACACCGGCCGCAATGTCGACCAGGTGAAGCTGGACACCGAACGCGACAAGTTCCTCACGGCGCAGGAAGCGCTGGAGTACGGGTTGATCGACCGGATCGTGGACTGATGGTTCGGCAGGCCTGTCCTGAGCTTGCCGAAGGGCTCACTCTGACGTTTTGAAAAGGGACCACGACTCGTGATCCCTTTTTGATACTCATGTTCCGCACCCACGGAGGGGTGCTCTTCACTTTCAACTCTCCGCTCCTCACACATCCAAACCGCTCATCGGCGCGGGGGGAGCGGTCTTCTTCGGAACGGACTTCTTCTTGGGTGCCGCTTTCTTCTTCGGCGCCGGCTTGGAGACGGCGGGGGCGGGGGCGGATGCCGGGGCGGTCTTCGGCGCGGGGGCGGGCTTGGGAGCAGGCGGCGTTACCGGCCGGGATGCGGGTGACGCGGCAACCGGCACAGCGGGTGTCATGGCGCCCTGTGCGCAGCAGCGGCCGGAGAGGGAGAAGTGCAGGGCGATCAGCCAGATGAGCGCATTGAGCGCGGCGGGCATGGATGCTTCCAGCGGCAGGGTGCCGAGTGCGGATTTCAGGAGGAGCCCCGCGGGAATGGCAGCCAGCGCAATGCCGACCAGGGAAGCGGCCACCACCCGGTACAGGCCGATGACGAGCAGCACTCCCCCCGCGATCAGCAAGCCGGGGTGGACGAAGCCCCACACGTAGCCCAACGGCGCAAGCGCGCCCAAGCCGGCGCCGACCTGGACGGCGAACTCCGGATCACGGTAGTGCGTGATGCCGAGGAAGACGAGTGCGAGGCCCAGGCCCGTGCGCAGGATCATGCGCAGCGCATGCTTGGGATCGGAGGGAGAACAGCACATAGGGGGAGGTGGAAAACGAACAAAAGTCGGCAACCAGTGTGCCACTGATGCATGCCTCTGGACAACGCGGTTGCGCTTGCGCCGGCCAAAGGAAACCCACAGAATGAGCGCCCCCATCGCATGTTCACCCTCGTGACAACAGCGGCAGCGGGCAGGCGCGGGCAACTGCGGACCGCGCATGGCGTCATCGAGACGCCCGTCTTCTTCCCCGTCGCCACCGGCGGCGCGATGCGCGGAATCACGCTGGAGCAGCTGCGCGCACTGGGATCGCAGGTGCTGCTGTGCAACACCTACCACCTGCACCTGCAGCCGGGGGAAGACGTCGTGGCGGAAGCGGGAGGACTGCATGACTTCATCGGCTGGGACGGACCGATCCTCACGGACTCCGGGGGGTTTCAAGTCTTCTCCCTGGAAAGCATCCGCTCGATCGAGGAACACGGCGTCCGCTTCCGCTCCCACATCGACGGCCGTCCGCTCTTCCTGGGGCCGGAGGAATCCATGACGATTCAACACAAGCTGGGCAGCGACATCATCATGTGCTTTGACGAGTGTCCCCCCTCCACGGCACCCCGGCAGAAGCAAATCGAGGCCGTTGATCGTACGCTCCGGTGGGCGAAAGAGTGCAAGGCCCACTTCACTGCACTGGTATCTGCCGGAAAAACGAAGAAACGAAATAACGAAATAACGAACCAACGCCCGCTTCTCTTCGGCATCGTCCAGGGCGGCCTGGAACGCGACCTCCGGATCAAGTGCGCGGAGGAACTGCAGGCCATCGGCTTCGACGGCTACGCGGTCGGCGGCCTGGCGGTCGGCGAATCGGAAGAGGAGATGTTCGACGTACTGGATACCGTCTGCCCGCTGCTGCCCGCGGACAAGCCCCGCTACCTGATGGGCGTGGGCCGCATCAGCCAGATGCGCACCGCCGCCGCCCGGGGCATTGATCTCTTCGATTCCGTCCTCCCGATGCGCGAGGCGCGCCACGGCACCATCCATCTCAGCGATGGAACAACGATGCGCATCCTCAACAACAAGTTCGTGCGCGACCACTCCGTCATCGATGCCGGCTCCCCCTCACCCCTCAGCCGGACGCACACGAAGGCCTACCTCTCCCACCTCTTCCGCGCGAAGGAACGCGCAGCGGAAACCATCGCGTGCATGCAAAACGCAGGGGTGCTGCTCAGAGAAATGCAATTACTCAGGGAAAAGATTCATGCAGAAATTCGAATGAATAATGGATAATTGATAATGGACAATGAGAATGTGAAAAAGTTTCTCCTATTACAAAACCTTGATGGTCTCCGTCAGTGGAAAGTGCACGATTGCTGAATAAACAACCTCGTGCAATCATTATCAATTATCCATTGTCCATTATCCATTGATCTTCATCACCTCCACCGTCGTGTGTCCCTGCCGGTGCCCCTTCGTCCGCATGTAGCGCTTGCGGCGGCGCATCTTGAAGACACGGATCTTGTCGCCGCGGCCGTGCCCCGTCACCTTCACTTCCACCGAGGCGCCCTCGACGAACGGCGCGCCCAGTGTCACCTCGCCACCGTCACCGACCAGCATCAGGACGTTGCCGAACGTCAGCTTCTTGTCCGGCTCGGCATCGAGCGTCGGAACGGTCAGGGTGTCCCCGACCTGCACTTTCTCCTGGAACCCGGCGATGTCGACGACGGCAAACATAGAAAAACGGACGAACGTGCCGGGCAGAGTACCCAAGAACGTGCTGCGGGGCAAGCAATTTGCATTCGGCATTTCCCTGATGAATTTCCAGCACATTCCGCGCTCGCTTCCGCTGATGCCTTGCAAATATTGTATGAAATCCAAAATAGGAGTACTATAGTTGGATTTGCAGACGCTCCTCGTCCACCTGACGGCGCGGCTCCTGATGGTCACGCAGCTCCTGCAGAGCCTGGGTCTGGCCGGCACCGGATTGCCCGCGATCCCGCCGCTGACGGCACAGATTCTGTCGGAGAGCATCCACATCATCGATGACCGGGATCCGGGATTCGGCGTCATCAGCGGCAAATGGCAGACGGCCGCGAACGGATTCCGCAACGGCTCTCGGTACATCCCGAAAGGGCGGGGCATCAACCGCGTGCGATGGCAGGCGCCGGTCACGCCCGGCATGTACCGGATAGCGGTGACGTGGACGCCCCATAAAAACCGGGCCACCAACGCGCCGTTCATTCTCATCGACCAGCAGCAGATCCTCGGCAGGATCCTCGTGAATCAGGAGCTACCCCCGGCCGACTTTTTCCACGAACAAGCCAAGTGGCACATCCTGGGAACCTACGACGTCACCGGAACCCTGCTGCAGGTGGAACTGTCGGACCTCGCCAACGAGTACGTCATCGCCGATGCCCTGCTGGTGGAACGGATGGAGCCGCAGCCCATGGCGCTGACAGCCACCGAAGCGGAGAGCGAACAGGAAGCAGCGTCGGAAAGCAGCGACGCCTCTTCTTCCTCTTCCTCTTCTGCCGCCTGCGTCTGTAACGATGATTGCGGCGCCCCTTATCAGTGCACGGCGTTCCAGGGAATCGGCGGCTACTATTACACGGGAAGGATGGTGCCTGTCTGTAACGGAGAACACTGCACCACGCAATACATCGGAGGATGCAGCACGCTCGGATCAGGCGTATCGCATCCTCTGTACAACGATTGGCTCTTTCCATTCCGGTCCTGCTCCTGTCCCTCGGGCGGGTCGTGTGCGTACGAGGATCCTCCTCCGGGCATGGGCCATCTGACCAAATTATGGTTCTGCTCCTGCCAGACGGATGCGGAGTGCGGTCCCGGCTTCGTCTCGTGCGTGCGGGACGCCACGGGGAAAGGCTACTGCCAGCAGACGCTGGGCGGACAGTGCGTCGCCGCCTGCGGGAACGGTCGGCTGGACGCGGGAGAGGAATGTGACGACGGTAATCGCAACGACTTCGACGGATGCGACAGCTCCTGCCGCACGGAACGGTGCGGAGACGGACAGGTCCAGCCGGGAGAAACCTGCGACGACGGCAACACCGTCTCCGGCGACGGCTGCTCCGACGCATGCCAGGCGGAAGCCACGATGCAATCGTCGTCCGCGCTGCCTCCCTCTTCTCCCCCTCCATCCAGCGCATCCACGTCATCCTCCTCGCCCTCTTCCTCCTCGTCCTCTTCCTCTCCGTCCTCTTCCTCCTCGTCCTCTTCTTCCTCGTCCTCTTCTTCCTCGTCCTCTTCCTCTCCGTCCTCTTCTTCCTCTTCCCTCGGCGGAGAGTGCAATTACAACGGCTGCACCTCTGACCAGGACGGCGACGGCCAGCCCGATGGCATCACTTTCTGCGGATTGCAAGGTCTGGTCTGCGCAGTCATCGGCGCACTGCCCTGCATTATGTGCGTGCACGGCGCGGCTGCATCTTCCTCGGTGACGGGTGTGAGCTCTTCCATCGATCCGATCCCCTCTTCCACCCCCGTCTCTTCTTCCTCCGCCCCATCATCCCTCAGCACTGCTCCATCCTCCCCCACCGGTCTTTCCTCCACGTCCGCCTCAACGTCATCGACACACACGACATCCGCTTCGGTGTCCTCCTCCCCCGCCGCAACGACCTCCTCCACCCGATCTTCTTCTTCGTCACTCCCGCCGCCACCCCCGCCCCCTCCCCCCTCCGAATCGACGAGCAACTCGTCTCTCACCATCGTCATTGTCTCCGCTTCCTCATCGGTCGTCACGACGGCCTCGACATCCGCTACGACATCATCGTCCGCAGTGCCTCCTCCCCCCGTCTCCTCCTCGCAGTCGACAACCCTGTCGGTGGCAACGACCTCCGCTTCCGCAACGGCGTCCTCCGTCAGCGCGGTGCCCGTCCTATCCTCGCCATCTTCTTCCGCAAGCGTCATGCCGCGCTGCGGTGACGGCATCGTGCAGGAAGAGAAGGGAGAAGAGTGCGACGACGGCAACCGGGACGATTTCGATGGGTGTAATAGTGCCTGTCGCGTAGAGCGGTGCGGAGACTTCCAGATGCAGCCGGGTGAAGAGTGCGACGACGGCAATACGGAAGACAACGACGGCTGCTCCCATGCCTGTCTGCGCGAGGTCTGCGGCGACGGCGTGGTGCAGGAACCGTTGGGAGAAGAGTGCGACGACGGCAATACCGAAGCGGGCGACCGCTGCTCCGCCACCTGCAAGCGCGAATGTCCGCAGATCGAATTGAGCCGTACGAAGATCAGCGATTGCGAGTGCTCCAGTATGCAAACAAATCAAGCGATGGCTCCATCGCCCATTGCAGCGACAAGACTTGCGGAGAGATGGTCCGTGCTACCGCGCCTCTGGTATGCAACGATCACATTCTTTGTAGACCGATTCCGTTTGGCGGCACACCTGCTCCGCTCCCTGCCAGCGCACCTGTCATCGACGCGGGACCAGGCATCTCTTCTCGCACGGATAAAGCCGCCATTGTGGAATGGGCCGATACAGCAGCCGGAGCCACCCATGCCTCCGACTCCCGTTCCGCCTCTGGCTCCTGCGTGCGCATTCAACTGTCCGGAAGATATGCGCAGGGAGAACGGCGTGTGTGTCGACAAATGCAATGCCTGTACGCTCTTCCAAAACAACGATTGCCGAACGCAATGCGAAGACATCGATGCTTGCGGCGCCTGCACGATCGAAACGGCCCGGAGCCTGGGTATCCCCTTCCAGGACCTGCAGGAAGCGGGCGTGGAAATGTGCACGCAAGGCTGCGACAGCGGCAAGTGCGAAACGTGCAGCGGCGGCACCTGTACGGGCTGCGACACCAAGCAGTGCCAGGTGTGCACCGGAGGCAACTGCAAACTGCAGTGCAATCCGGCGTTGTGCCAAGTGTGCGACGGCAATGGAAACTGCGTCAGCACCTGCGGCGAAGGGCAGAAGTGTACCGGTGGAACATGCAAGGACATGTGCGATGCGAAGAAATGCCAGCGCTTCGACGGCGTGAAATGCGTGAGCTCCTGTCAGGAACCCTGCGAGCAGTGCGACGGAGCGGGCAACTGCGAAGCCGCATCCGGGGGACACTGTCCTTCGGTCGATCCGGAGAGTTGCAAAGAAACGTACGAAGTGGTCAGTCTCAATGTCTGCTGTGTCGAAGAGTTGGACATGACCCTGGAAGAAGCCATGCAGGACCCTCCCGAAGAGTGTCTCGTCGTGACCATGGAATACGCACCCTGTTCCTGCACCCCCGACTGCAGCGACGGCCGCACCTGCGACGGGTGCGGATCCCTCTGCCCCTTCTCGCCGGAAACGTTCGTCTCCTGCAGGGAGAATACGGTATTCGAAGCCGTCTCCTGCCTCATCGGCGATACGGAGGGCACGCCGATGATCGTGAGCAAATCAACGGATGTGCCGACGGCATCCTGTCCGGAATGTCAGACGTGCGGCACGGACGGCACGGACTGCACGGCGGACTCCTCGCGGGATGCGACACCATGCACCCTGGACCAAGACGGTGACACCGGCGGCGACGGGGAAACGGAAGGCTGCTGTCAAAACGGAACATGCTCCTCAGAGATTCCGGATGTCGGCGCGTGCTCGGGCAACGAGGATGAAGAACTGAGTGCATGTAGCATTTGCGACAAAGCAATAACGAAGGTGGTGACCCGCGAGCGGGAGAAGGGCACCCGGATCGACGTGACCGTGCTCAATGCCGTCCCGGGTGAGAAGGTGGACCTCACGGTGCCGCTGCCAAACCCGTCGGATGCCACGGCGTTCTTCGAGGTGCAGCAGCTGGATGAAGGATTGTCGCACGCCCCCCGTTCGAAACTGATCGCGGTGGCACCCCGACAGCAAGGCACGCTCCCCCTCGTCCTGGAGACTCCCGACGCACTGCGCTCCCTGACCGCGAGCGTCCGGCGCATGGTCCGCGATCCGTCGCTCCCCCGCTCCTGCCTGAACCTCACGTACGTCAATGACCCCTCCCAAAACTGCAGCGATAACCAGTGCGGAGGAGCTGCCTGCGCGATGGACAAGACGGCCATGGAGAAGATCGTGGAAAAGTACGCGGCGTATCTGCAACCATTCGAAGAAGAGAGCAGCGACCGCTGCGTGGCGGATTTCCGTTCGCTCCATCCGGAGATCACCAGCGGGTTCGTCCTCACGGATGCCCGGACGCAGGCATTGGTGAAACATGTCCCGGGCGGCTGCTGCGCGGATGACCCGCTGCAGGAGCCCCGACCCCTGGAACAGAAAATGCAGCCGCTGCAGGATGCCATCGAAGCATTTATCAAAGAGAATCCCACGGCCTGCACGAAACTGGCACCGGAAACGGTGGCGGCCACCATCACGCTCCACAACTGGAAGCAAACCAACCGCTGCGCGCCGGGCGAGATCGTCTCCTACGATGACGGAACGTGCGGGAGGACGGAGTATCGGTGCAATACCGTGGCACTGGAAGGCGGAGTGCCGCAGGAGCAGATCGAAATGCGCACCTGCAACGACGAAG
>CAYZGJ010000008.1:0-24733 GCA_964478005.1 uncultured Candidatus Peribacteria bacterium | reverse complement strand
TGCAGCTGTCGGCCACATTGAAGACGGGGAACGTCCCCACCTGGAAGAAGTCCGTCACGGTGCCGTCGAGCAGCCGGTCGACGATGTTGGCCAGCGCCCCCCCGATGATCAGCCCGTAACCGATCGCCGCCATCCGCGCGCTTCCGGGCGGACGGCCCCGCAGCGTGCGTACCGCCAGGACCGTGACCGCCGCCAGCGCCGCGAGGATGAGCAGCTCCTGCGCGACGGGCGGCAGCCGCAGGCCGAAGGCGATCCCGGGATTGCGGGAGAGCGTGAGGCCGATGAACGATCCCGCGATCGCCACGCGCTGCGTGAGGAACGCCTCCGCCGCGAGGGCGGCGGACAGGCCGGCGATGAAGGAGAGGAGGGCGGTGAGGAGGAAGAGAGCCACGATGGACATGCTAAATGCAAAATGCAAAATGCTAAATGCAAAATGGTGCGCTGAAGACGCGCATTCTTTGCAATAGAAGATTTCCTTCCAAAATCATTTTACATTTCTCATTTCTCATTTTGCATTTCCTCTATACTCCTCTCCGTGTTTCGCCGGATGGACCTGCTGCTCCTGGGCATCGTGATCGGGCTGACCCTCTTCGGGCTCGCCATGATCGCCAGTGTGAGCGTTTTCGAGAGCTACCAGTTGACGCGGCGCCTGGTGGCGGGCGGAGCCCTGGAGACGCCGAGCAATTCCTTCTTCCTGTGGCGCAGTTCGCTGCACGTTCTCATCGGCTTCATCGCGATGGGGGTGGCCATTGTCACGCCGTACCGCCTGTGGGAGAAGCTGGCGCTGCCGCTCTTCGCCCTGTGCATCGGATTGCTGCTGCTGCTCTTCGTGCCGGGGCTGGGCAACGATTACGGCACCGCGCAGAGCTGGCTGCAGGTGTTCGGGTTCTCGCTCCAGCCGTCGGAATTCCTGAAGCTGGCACTGGTCTTCTACCTGGCGCTGTGGCTGCAGAAACGCGAAGCGCTCATTGGAACCTTCAAAGAGGGATTCCTTCCGTTCGCCGCGCTCATCCTCCTCTCCACTTTCCTCGTCGCCATCCAGCCGGACCTGGGATCGTTCCTGGTGCTGGCCACCATCGCGTCGATCATGTTCTTCATCGCGGGGGGCAACCTGCTGCATCTGCTCGCGGGCTTCTCGCTCTCCGCCGTGATGGGGTTGCCGATGATCCTGAGCCAGGACTACGTGCGCAGCCGCTTCGACACGTTCTTCACGCTCATGTTCGATCCCGGCAACCAGAGCATTCGCGAGGAGGGGGGGTACCAGATCATCCAGGCGCTCATCGCCGTGGGGAGCGGCGGGCCCTTCGGAGTGGGCTACGGCAAGTCGATCCAGAAGTTCGGCTACCTGCCGGAGGTCCAGGCGGACATGATCTTCTCCGCGATGGCCGAGGAGCTGGGCTTCTTCCGGCTGCTGATCATCCTCACGATGTACGCCATCCTCATCGTGCGGGGGTTCCAGATCGCGCGGGAGGCGCCCGACCGCTTCGGGTTCCTGGTGGCGGCGGGCATCACGACGTGGATTGCCATGCAGAGCATTCTCAACATCGCGGTGAACCTGTCACTCTTCCCGCTGACGGGCCTGACGCTCCCCTTCATCAGCGCGGGCGGATCGTCGCTGCTGGCCACGCTCATCGGCATGGGGATCCTGCTGAACATCTCGATGTACTCCACGGAGAACGCCATCAGCGAGCGCCGGGAACGCGCCGCCCCCGGCATCCGGGCGCGGAGGAAGGGGGGGTGGATGTGGGGCTGAGGCGGAGGGCCGGGGACAGAGGGCGAAGGACGAGGGGCGAATGAACAATGGATAATGGATAATGACGGAGGACGACGGACGAATGGGAAATGGGAAATGGGAAATGGGAAATGCAAAATGCAAAATGTGAAATGGATGACGATGACGGACGAATGTTCCCGTCCGAACGGCCCAGCCGTGCTGGCAATTTCCAAATTTCCACGATGCCAAGAGGTATTGTTGTGAGAAAAGATGAAGGAGGGGTAGCATGGGGTCATGCTTACTCTTAAAGATATCCGTAACGTCGGACGCATGATGGAGCAAACAGGGGGGGTGAGAGGGGAGGTGAAGTTGACCCCAAGATTGCAGGTGAGTGTCAGGGTACTGCTCGCACAGTGAAGGTGAGTCTGCAATATGTAGTGCATCCCAATGGAGATATGACTATTGCACCTGCAGATCAGGAAGTTCCGGAAGGGTCGAGGGTTGTGGAATAATGAGTGTTAACAAACTGCTCTCTTTGGCATTGTATTTTTGAATGGGTGAAATATGGTTGGATATCCGTATACTCATTCCATTCATGCAGCGAACGGCCATCATCACGTGCGTGGCGGAGTGTGGGTTTCCTCAGGGTTTTTCTTGAAAAATGAGGCGTTTTTGGTAGAATACCCATGGAATTGCTCCTGATCCGAACGGTGGCGTTACCGCCGCCTTCCCCCTCCGGGGATAGGTAGGGAGTTTTTCTTATCCCGGCGACGGCCAGATACGCACCGTCATTTCCCGATGACTGATCAGTAGTCGATATTTGTCGCCATGCTTCTTTTGCTGTACCGATCGATTGATGATGCCGGCGATATAATCGGCGAGTTGAATGAGATTGTTGCTGTGTGAACGTTGCATTTTGAGTTTGCCGATACGCCTGATGTCAGTCGTGTTCATTTTTCGTCTGAGATCGCGCGCGAGCGCATTGCCGAATTCTTTTGCGCCACTCGCATCGATGATAACGGTCGCCTCTCGGAGTTTTTCCTTCGCGCTCTCCAATACCAATCCGCACACATAGCGGTAGAATGATTCTCTCGTCGGAAATTCTTGTTCAAGCTGTTTCTGCCGCTCTTTGTCGATGACAATGCCGTAATAGAAGAAATTGTAAGGGATGACGGCGCGGAGGAATGCTTCCCGTATGTGATCCGGATTTCTCTTGAAATGAAACTCGCTTCGCCAGCCGGTTTCTTTATGCAGAAGATCGATGCGTCGGTCACAGGCAATGGCATCGTCATCATCTTCAAAAATTACCAATGCAATCGAAAAGAAGCGACTCGATCCTTGCGTGAATTTGAATCCCGGATCACCCGATTCATCGATGAAGACCAGCATGAAAGGAGTATACTCCATGTCCGCATCGGGGTAAGATACAGGAGCTAAACCCACTGCTCTCTCGTCGGAAACGGCGGGACGGCAGTCTTTTTTCCTGATCGTTTTCCCCCTATTCTCCCCCCATGCGTCTTCTCCTCGTCAGCGGCGGGTCGGGCGGGCACCTCGCGCCCATGGTGGCGGTGGGGCGGGCGTTTGCGGAACTGCACCCCGAGGCGCAATTGCTTTACCTGTGTGTTGATCAAGAAGCGGACCGGGCGTTTCTGACCAAAGAGAACGTGCCGTTCGACGTGCTGCCGCTGCCGCGCAGATCGCTCCTGCTGCCCGTTGTGTTCCTGCGCAACTTCCTCCGGAGCCGCCGCATCCTGCGCGCGTTTCAACCGGACATCGTCTTCAGCAAGGGCGGCGCGGTGAGCGTGCCGTGCTGCCTGGCGGCGCGCATGCGGGGGATTCCGATCGTCCTGCACGAGTCCGATGCGGTGATGGGGAGGGCGAACCGGATGGTTGCGCGGATTGCGGACACCGTGTGTGTCGGTATGAAAAACGACGAATGGATAATGGATAATGGACAATGGATAATGACGGGGAATCCGATTCGATCCGAACTCACGCAAGGATCGCGGGAGGAGGGGCGCAGGATCACGGGGCTCAGCGGAAAGAAACCCGTGCTTCTCGTCTACGGCGGGAGCCAGGGGGCGCAGGCGTTGAACGAAGCGGTGATCGCACACATCGACGCACTGCTTCCGCACGTCGATATCGTGCATCTGACAGGAAGAGGAAAGCGCGGGGCGCTGCCGCGGGCGGGCTACTTCTCCATGGAATTTGCGCACGCGGAGTTGCCCCATCTCTATGCGCTTGCGGATCTCGCGCTGAGCCGCGCGGGGGCGGGCAACATCGCAGAACTGGCGGCCAACGGGATCCCGGCGATTTTCGTGCCCATCGCGGGCCTGGCCAACGATCATCAGGTGCGCAATGCCGAGGCGGCCGCTCTGTCCGGCGGTTGCATCCATCTTCCGCAGACGCGACTCGGCGGGGAGATGGTCGCCACGGTTGCCGCCGTGGCCTCCCACGCGAACAGGCGCGCGGAAATGGCGGGTTCCATCCGCAGCCTGAGCCATCCGGAAGCCGCTCGACGCATCGCGGAAATTCTGGCGAAGAGGATTGCATCGCGGTGAAGGACTGCTCTACGCTGTGTTCCACTCACCCCACCTTCCTATGCACTCTTGGTACAAGTTCCTCATTCCTCTTTTTGCCTTAGCTCTCCTCATCGGTTGCACCCCCGCCGCGGACACCGGCACCGATGTTCCTTCCCCCGCCGATACCATGAACGATACGACCAACCCGCCCGCCGTGCCCGCCGGCTTCGACGGCGAGATGCTCTCCGGCACCACCACCGTCGTGCTCCAGACGACCAAGGGCGACATCACGGTGGAGCTGGATGCCGACAAGGCGCCCAAGACCGTCACGAATTTCGTGGTGCTCGCCCGCATGGGTTACTACGACGGGCTGACCTTCCACCGCGTGATCCCCGACTTCATGATCCAGGGCGGCGATCCGCAGGGCGACGGGACGGGCGGTTCGAGCATCTACGGCGAGAGCTTCGAGGACGAATCCAACGACCTGCAGATGACGCGGGGCGCGATCGCGATGGCCAACCGCGGGCCGAACACGAACGGCAGCCAGTTCTTCATCGTCCAGGCCGAGGCCACGCCGTGGCTGCAGGGCCGCCACACCATCTTTGGCCGCGTGACGGAGGGAATGGACGTGGTCGACGCCATCGCCGCGGTGGAGCGCGACATGAACGACCGGCCCGTGGAGGCGGTGACATACACTGTCGAAGTGGTAGAATAACGTGCAGGTCTCCGCATCTGCGTGAATGACCAATGACCAAGCACCAATGACCAAAAGTCCGGTTCAGCCGGGCTTTTCGTTTTCTCTCCGTTGACGCTAAGCTGATGCTCCATGCGCACGCGCTTCGCCCCCTCCCCCACCGGTTCCCTGCACGTGGGCGGATTGCGCACGGCGCTGATGAGTTACGTGCTCGCGCGGCAGTCCGGGGGTGCGTTCCTCCTGCGCATCGAGGACACGGACCGCGCGCGGGAGGTGCCCGGCGCCACGGAGGGGATATTGCGCGGACTCAAGTGGGCGGGTATCGAGCCGGATGAGGGCGTCGTCCTGGATGCCGACGGGGTGGTCGCCGAGCGGGGGTCGTACGGACCGTACAAGCAATCGGAGCGGTTGGATCTCTACCGCACCCATGTCGATCAGCTGCTGCGGGACGGGCACGCCTACATCGCGTTCGATACGCCCGAAGAAATCGACCGGATGCGGCAGGAAGAGCAGCAAGCGGGCAATCCCGCTCCCGCCTACAACGCCGCCGTGCGGATGCGGATGCGCAACGCGCACACCCTGCCGGCGGAGGAGGTGCAACGCCGCATCGATGCGGGCGAGCCGCACGTGATCCGGATGCGCGTGCCCGGGGACGTGGATGGCGCGCGCAGCGTCGTCTTCACCGACGAGATCCGCGGGCGCGTGGAGTTTCCGCTGCACACCGTCGAGGATCAAATCCTGCTGAAGTCCGACGGCTTCCCCACCTACCACCTGGCGCACGCCGTCGACGATCACCTCATGGAGATCGACCTGGTCATCCGCGGCGAGGAGTGGCTGCCGAGCCTGCCCAAGCACCTGCTGCTCTTCCGCATGCTGGGGTGGGAGCCGCCGCGCTACGCCCACGTGCCGCTCCTGCTCAATGCCGACAAGTCCAAGCTCAGCAAGAGGCAGGGGTCGGTGTCGGTCGACGAGTACATCGCCAAAGGTTATCTGCCCGAAGCGCTGCTCAATTTTCTCGCGCTGCTCGGATGGAATCCGGGCACCACCCAGGAGGTCTTTTCCCTTCCCGCACTCATTGAGGCTTTCAGCCTGGACCGCGTGCAGAAGGCGGGCGCCGTCTTCGACCTCACCAAACTCGACTGGCTGCAGGGGCAGTGGATGCGGAGCATTCCTTTGGAGGAGTTTGCGGAGCGCATCCGCCCGCTCGTCGCGGAGCGCCATCCCGCTGCCGCCCACGATCCGCGCTTCCCGCACCTTGCCTCTCTCATTCAGGAGCGCATCACCTTCTTCCCCGAAGCGGCGGATATGCTCGGCTACTTCTACGAGCGGCCGACCGTCTCCCTTGCACTCCTTGCCAACAAGAAGCAGAAGGTGGCGGAGGAGGATCTGCCGCGCTTGCTCGGATTGCTGCAGGATCTTCTGGGGTCCATCCCCGAGAGCGACTGGACCGCGGAACGCATTCTTGCGGATGTTCGCGCGACCATCGAACGGGAAGGATTGAAACTTGGCCAGCTCCTGTGGCCGCTCCGGGCACTCCTCACCGGCAGAGACTACAGCCCCGGCGCGGTGGAGGTGGCGGAGGCACTCGGGAAGGAGGAGACGATGGCGCGGGTGGCGGAGGCGCGGAATGCCTTTTTCTCTTTGTAAAACATGGTAGACATGACCGTCGAAAAAAATGCAATTGCCACCGACCGCCAAATGGTTCTGCGTGAGTCCACTCTCCTGTGCATTCGATGTATTAGGCAATCGACGGGGTTTGCGCAGCAAGGGAAAGGGGTTGAAGGGTGCGGTTGAGAGGGATATGGTGCGGGGGATGATTGCTCCTCGTTCCGATATTGATGTAGGCTCACCTGCTGCAAAGCCAGTGGAAGAGCAGAAAGAGAGGGGGGCGAGCATTCTGACTGCGTCGCCCACTATTGCCCAGTGCGTACAAGGGTATTTACTTGCTCATAAGGCGTATGTGCGGAGAAGATATATTTCTGTGCTGCCGAGCGGAATGTGGAGCGGACCTGTTTGCAATGGAGCGACAGGCTGGACAGTGATTAAATTTGAGCGGGGTAGCGGGATTGTTACAGGTATTCTCGGTGTGCCTCTCGCACGATCTGTTGACGAGATTCGCAATCTTCCTTGTGCTTCTACCCCGGAATATCATGCATTAATTAGTGGTGAATTTGGTGAAGGGAAGTGCGATGAAGCAATGGAATTCATCCATATTGCCAATGATGGGCAGAGAGATCGGAATGGGGGATATTTTCTGATGGCGGCTGCCATGAAGATATTGGAACTTTATGGGCAAATGGTGCAAAAGCAGGTGAGAGGATATGCCGTTGTTGATGCCTCTGACGGGGAAGCGTATATTGATCTTCTCAAAGCAGTTCCGCTTGCAGAGGCCCAAAGCAATTATCGTATTGATAAGGGAAGAGAATCTAGAGAGGTAAGCGCACAACCGATTATGTTTGATCATCGTAATTGGGATAAGATATCATATTTAGGAAAGACAAGAAATACGCACAGCTTTATCAAGCGATATGGTGCAGCATTCGATGTGGGTTCTTTTGGTGAACCCGGAGAAATCATTTCTCCTCTACAGAGGAGGGTGCTTCAGCATGTTCAATGGTGTAACAGTGAGACTGCATCCCAATGTGCCACGGCGTTAGCGGGTGGAATGAGCATTGAACAAATGAAGGAGCGATGTTCCCGGTGTGGAGAAGAGGGGGCCACTCCTTTAGTTAGCCTTCAGGGTGTTTCAATCATGAGATGATAGCGATCAAATTGTTCAGCAATTATTCTTGTGCTCGGATAGTGCTTTTCAGCAAATCTGATGTTTTGAGATGGCATCGTGAACGTATGAGGTGTAACTATTCCTATTCACCATGCATCCGCCCGTCATTTCCCATTTTGCATTTTCCCTTTCTCATTCCCCCTCCGTCCTGTGCTATGCTGCACGCCATGCGCTCTCCTGATGACACAGAGATGATGGATCCCGGCGAACTGGAAGTCCGCGTCCGGCCCGATACCGGCCGCGCGGTCATCGAGGGCAAGACGGCCGTGCCGTTCCAGAATTTCGTCACGCTGGTACTGCAGAAGAAAGTGCTGCCGCTCTGCAAGACGTGGGGCCGGGAGCCGATCGTGGTGAGCAGCGACCTGCTGACGCGGCTGGCCTCCGCGCCGGGCGACACGCAGGAGAACCGCAGCTCGCTGGTGCTGGTGAGCTTCACGGGCGGCATTCTGGTGGGGGCCCTGGCGCTCGCGCTGATGCAGCTGGGGTTGCTGCTGGGCGGCGTCCCCTTCGGCTGGCGGGAGCTGGCGGTGGTGGCGGGGAGCATCCTGGGCGTGCTGCTGCTTTTCTACATTCTCCTGCGGATGCAGCACAGCATGCCGACGGGTGAAAAATTCCTCGAGACGATGGAACACGTGTCGTCGTTCCTGTCGTCGAAGAAGTGACGGAGTGAGGGAGTGGCTGGTGGCTAGTGGTTCGTCTATACTGCATGGACTGCGATGATTCAGGAATCGGTGTCCCTCGCCGGCAAGACGACGCTGCGCATCGGCGGAACGGCGCGGTTCTTCGCCGAGTGCAAGACGCGGGAGGACATCGAGGCTGCGTGGGCCTTTGCGAAGGAACGCGACCTGCCGGTCATCCCGCTGGGGAGCGGGTCGAATACGATCTTCGCGGATGGAACGATCAATGCTGTTGTTGTTCGGATTGCTGCGGAAGATGTCACTCCCATTGTTGAGGAAAATGACCAAATCCCAAATCCCAATGACCAATCCACTCCGGAGAATATTGGTCATTGGTCATTGGTCATTGGTCATTCCACGCACCTGCGGGTGCAGGCCGGCAAAAACCTTCCCATGCTCGTCAACGAATGCGCCGCGCGCGGCTTCGATCTCTCTCCCCTCACGGGCATCCCCGGCACGCTGGGCGGTGCGATCGTGGGCAATGCGGGGCAGGGGCCGGGGGGGATCTGGCTGGATTCCTTCATCGTCTCCGTCACCGGCTTCCGCGACGGCGCGTGGGAGGAGCTCTCGCGCGAGCAGTGCGACTTTGGCTACCGCGAGTCGCGCTTCAAGCACGGGCCCGACGCGGGGTGGATCGTGTGGGAAGCGGAACTCGCCATTCCGCAGCGCGATCCTGCAGCCATCCAGGCCGACATCGAAGCGCTTCTGCAGAAGCGCATCGCCACCCAGCCGCACCGCAAGACGGCGGGGTCCATCTTCAAAGCGACGGGAGACACCCCCGCCTGGAAGCTCATCGATGCCGCAGGCTTACGTGGCCTCACCATCGGCGGTGCGCAGATTGCCGAGAAGCACGCCAACTTCATGCTGAACACCGGCTCGGCCACCTACGCCGATGCGAAGGCCATCGTGGAACGCGTGCGTGCGACCATTCCCGAACCGCTGGACGTGGAGATGCGGTTCTATGAAGAAGACGGGGGGTTGGGGTACTAGAGGACGTTGCTCGTTTGATCGTTATTCGTTGATTCGTTCTCTCGTTTCTCGTTTCCCGCCCGCCGCAGCGGACGGAGACGGGCTCGTTCGCTTGTTCGCTGCTCGTTTGCTTGTTTTCAGGGAAGATTCTTCATGTGGAATATCCTGTGTCGGACGCTCCCCGCTATGACATTTCCTATGCTCCCGTCGGGAGTATGTGTGCGCTTGTTCATCGAAAGCAATTGTCGCTGAGAGGCATGCTGTTTGCAATGCTGCTGGTAAACATCGGCTCCTGCGCTGCGCACTATTGCATCCCTCCACCCCAGAAGCCGCAGCCCATCACCGCCGCGACCAGCGGGTATCGGGTGGCGGAGTGATCCTACTCCCTACCCCCTACCCCCTACTCCCTCGTCAAAACGGCAAATCCTCCACCTTGATCTCCGGCGTGTAGTCCAGGGCCGGGACGGGCGGGAGGGAGGCGGCGGGGTCGTCGCCGAAGGCGTCAGGGGAGGAGGGCGGGGGGGCGGACTGCGGGGCGGAGCGGGCGGCGCCTGCCTGGATGGATTCGTCGGCGGCGGCACTGCGGGCGCCCAGGAGCGAGCACTGCTCCGCGATGATCTCCGTGGTGGTGCGCCTGGAGCCGGCCTGCGTCTCCCAGCTGCGGGTCTGCACGCGGCCGGAGACGAAGAGGCGGGTGCCTTTCTTGACGCTGCGCGCGACTTCCTCCGCCAGCTCCCCCCAGATCACGATGTTGTGGAACTCCGTCCGCTCCTTCATCTCTCCCGAGGCACGGTCCTTCCAGCGCTCGTTGGTGGCGATGCCGACGGAGAGGACCTTCTGGCCGCTCGTGGTGGTGCGCATCTCGGGGTCGCGCGTCACGTTGCCGATGACGTCGGCCCGGTTGCAGGCGCCGGTGAGCTGCGGAGCATTCGTCGGTTCCGGCAGCTGGCCGGTCTTGGGGTCGAGCAGGATCATGTCCGTGCCGATGATCTTCGTCTTGCTGCGCTTCTCGCCCGAGGACTGGTCCTCCCAGCTGTCGGTCTGCAGGCGGCCCGCGATGAAGACCTGCGCGCCGGGCTTCACGAATTGCCCCGCCACGTCGGCCATGCCGCCCCACAGGGTGACGGTGTGGAAGCTCTTGGAGCTGAGCATCTGGCCGCTCTCGGAGCGGAAGCGGACGGGAACGATGAGGTTCAAGTCCGTGACGCTGGTGCCGCCGGGCGTCTGGCGGATTTCGACGGGCTGGGTCTGGTAGCCGATGAGGGAGACGCGGTTGAGGGAGAACATGGGAGAGGAGGATAATGAATAATGGATAATTGAGAATGGACAATGACGAATTTCAAATGTCAAATTTCAACTGTCAAAACGTAGTGAGCAGATGGTCGGAAGCTCGTGGCCAGCGGCCAGAAGCTTGGAAAGGAGCGGGGTGGGAAGTGAGAGTACCGATGGGGGCGGGGGGCGACAAGGATTCGGCGGCGATTGTGGGCCGGCGTTCCTGCCGATGATTGGTGCTGCGCGCAAAATCGCATTGCGAAAAATTGCTGTCAGTGCGTCGTGCGCATTCCTGCGACACATCGTCGCGGCGCTTCTCCTATAATCGCCGCGCATGCGCCGCGCCCGCTTTCTGCTCCCCGTCCTCGGCCTGGGTCTGCCCGTTCTGGCGCTGGCCGCCCGTCCGCCGTACGTCGTGGAGGAGCGTCCGCCGGATGTCGCGACGCTGCGGCGGCAGGTGACGCAGGAGATCCCCGCGTACCTGGAGGCGTCGCAGTGCGGCGGGTGGGACCTGAGTCAATCGGTTGCCGGGAAGATCGCGACGGTGGAGGGCGTGCCGGGACGGAGCGGAGATTGGGACGGGGCGATCCTTTCGGGCATGGCGGTGCGCAGCGACGACTATCACTTCCCCGCGCAGGAGACGACGCAGGGTTTCGTGACGGCGTGCGACAGTGATACGTCGTTCGTCACCAAGCTGGTGTGGGATGAAGACCGGCACCGGCGGGTCCCGCGGGATTTTCCGCATCCGTACTTCACCGATCCGATCTGCCGGTGGCGTCTCATCGCAGGCGATCCCCCGATTCCCCTCCCGCCGGACACAGTGTTTGCGCCCGCTGAATTTACCGAACAGGAGGTGCAGGTGGATCCCGTGACCGGAGAAAGAACGCCGGGCAACCGGCTGCCGCTCTCGCCGCCGGCGTGCGCGGATATGTGTGAGTATCTCAACCGGTGGCAGTACAAGGATTGCTTGCAAACGGTGGAGATGCTCGACGAAAGTGGGAATGTCATCCTGGATCAGTTTGGTGTTCCGTTGCGCACATGTCCCGACGCAAACTGGGGAATGCGCTACCTCTGCACGGATGTTCCCGTGGATGCCGGCGGCAGCTGCGCGCCGGGCGATCGTAACGGCGGGCCCAACGCGCGGGCGTGCACGGGGGCGGAGTGCCGCTGTCCCACGGGAGACATGGCAGATTGCCTCTTCTCCCCCATGGGCGAAGAGGACGGCTCCTCCCCCGTCGGACGGTGGTACCTCTCCTACTTCCGGCAGTACGTTGGGCGGTTCTTCCGCGATCTCGTCCCCCAGGCCGCAGATGATCAGGAGGCGGAGGAGAACATCGGCGTCGCCTGCTACGGCTTTTACGATGAGTTCGATCCCAAGGTGGAGCGGACCGGCTGGCGCGACCGCCGGTGCGTCATCAATATCGATGTGTCCGACCGGCGCACTACGCAGCGGGGCAAAGGCGTGTACGGCCAGACATCCGCCCTGCCCGACATCACGCCGGCCGCTCGCAATCCTTCCTTCGATGCAGAGGAGGACCTGTGGTATCCCAATCTCGGCGGCGGCTTTTCCCTGCTCAGCGAGAAAGTCTTCCAGGAGGAATACGGCCGCGACCTCGCCGCCGTGTACCGCGAGGGGCTGGATGCCGCCCGGGTATCCGCGCTGCCACAGCTCACCGCGCAGCGGCCCCTGGCGCAGAGCAATGCGATCCGCGCATTCGACGATACCGCGCAGGAGCGGACGATTGCCTCGTGGTGGCAGAAGCAGCAGCAGGAGGTGAGTGTCCTGCTGCATCGGCCCGTCATCCGGTTGATCCTGCCGGCGGCGTGGCTCTTCGGGGCGGATGCGCTCGATCCGCTGCTGTCCGCTGCAGCGCGACCGGTGGCCGGACCGCCGGACCTGCGGGGGGAGCGCATCGAGGTGCAGATTGCCGCGGAGGAGGATCTGCTGGGCGCTGCGCTGCGCGGAGTGGAGCGGTCGCTGCTCTTCTCCGTGCGGGAGGAACCGGTGCCCGTCGTGGTGCCGCTGGGGTCGCCGACGGAATTCCGCGCGGTGGCCGAAGCGTGGTGCCTGTGGTGGATGCGGCAGCGGAACCAGCCCCACTGCGAGGATGCGCCGGAGGAGGTGCGGCAGCTGCGCGCGACGCTGCTGGACTACGCCGACCGCATCGAGGACGTGCGGATGGTGCGGGGGGAGCTGGCGCGCTACGCGGGGAATCTTCTCGCTCTGCAGGCCGCGGTGACGCAGCCGCTGCGCGACTGGGTGCGGGAGCACCTCGATGCGTACCGGGCGGTCCTGGACGAACAGCGCGCGATCGCCGACGCGGTGACAGAGCGCTGGGAGACGGCCCGCCACGTCATGGAGCGCTACCAGTCCGTGACGAACCGTCCCTGGTGCATGAACCAGCGCTTCACGCTGCCCGTCTACTCCCTGCTGGACGAGTGGATGCCCACGCGCGCGCAGGGGGGCGGCGTACACAATGCGGTGGCGGGGGAAGGGGGCGTCCCGTTGCCGACACTCAGCATCCCGCGCCCGGAGGATGTGATCGTGGATCTCTCGGACCTCAAGCTCGGCACCGGCACTCTCGCCCTGCCCGTCCTCCGCCCGGTGCAGATCCGCATGACCCATCTCCCGCGTCCGCCCACCGTCGACACGCTCTCCCACGGCCTCACCGATCCTCTTCCGCAGCTCCCGCCCCTCGATCCGGTCCTCGATGCCGTCCGCCGGGCGGCTGACGGGCTGCCCGATGCCCCCGCTGCCTCCGCGCCGCCCCCGCCCGACCTCCCGATCGTCCTCGGCCCGCGGATCACCATGCTGCTTTCCACTTTGGACTGGATCGGCTGGACGGTGACGGGCATGGACGAGCGCACGCGGCTCTTCTGGGAGAGCATCGGGCCGTTCACCCCGCAGGAACGCGAGGCGCAGGCGGGCGATCCGCAGAGCCACCTCGCGCGCAAGAACCGCCTGGAGTGCGCCGAGTGGGATGATCCGCTCTGTCAGCACGTAGAGATGGATCTGGTGGAACGGCTCACGCGCATCGCCGCTCGCCCGGACGTGCAGCTGCGCGAAGACTCCCTCTCCGTCGGAGCACCGCAGGTCTTCCCCACGTGCCCGCCGGAGAACCGCGCCTGCCAGCCGCTGCATCCGGAAGGGGACACGCCGCGCATCCGCTGGGAGCTGGGGAGCCCGGACCAGGGATCGTCCGTGGTGGAGCGGATGCGCTCCGCGGTGCGCGATGCCACGCTGCCCGCTCCCGTCGGCACGCAGGATCCGGCTCTGCTGCCGCGCTATGACATCGAACCCGATGAGCTGCTCCCGCCCTACGACGTGCCCCCGCCCATCGATCTGCGTCCTCCCCCTTCCGCTCCTCCCCGCCCGTGACCCCGCGCCTGCTGGCCGCCGGCTTGCTGTGCACGCTGCTGTTGCAGGCGGCAAGCGTCGCGTCCGTGCGCGCGCAGGAATCCGGCACTGCGGCGTGCTTCGGGGACATCAGCCGGCTGATGGACCGGGAACAGCGTCTCTACCGCAGCGTGCTCTTCGGCCAGAAGGCTGCTGCGGATCTGCCCGTGGGCGCGACGCGGGTCGATCGGGAGTTCCACGTGTGGATGAAGACGGGCGGAACGGCGTGGCGCAGCCTCGCGGAGGGGTATGCGGGAACCACGTGGAGCAATCTGCTGATGGATGAGCGCGCGGATGTTCCCGTTCGCCGCGGACTCCTGGAGCAGCGGCAGACCCCCACGTCCGACCTGCTCCCGCCGCTCCTGCAGTCGGTGCGGGCGTTGCAGTGCCGGCTGCGGGCGGTGTGCGCGCTCAGCCGCCTGCCCGCTCCGGACGATGCCGCCGTGCCTGTGGTGGTGGAGGTGCCGGGGTGCGTGCCGCAGTCCTTCACGCCGCTGCGCTCCTGCACGCCCGCGACCGTCGTGGATCTCTCCTTCGGCGACTGCGATGCGGCCGCCGTCTCCGTGGTGGAACGCGAGATGCAGCTGCTGCGCCTGCTGGTCGCCTACGATGCGGCGCACCGGTCGCTGCTGCAATTTGCCGGCGGATTCGAAGGGTTTTTGGCCGACGTGCGCCTGCCGCTCCTCCAGCCGCTGTGGCAGGCGGTGCGGGTGCTGGGCTCTCTCGACGGCCTCCCCTGCTTCCTCTCCCAATGCGATGAGTGACCGCCGTCCGCTGCGCGCCGGCCTGCTCCTGCTCCTCTCGCTGACAGCGGTGCTCACGGCGTGCCGCGACCGGACGCAGGAGGGGGCGCAGGCGCGGCGGCTGCCTCCCTGCACGGCGGAGGGATCCGTCTTCGGCGGGATGCGGATGGCCGCCTGGCCGGAGCACTATCACCGCACGGTGGCGGCAGTGGTGGAGGCGCACCTTCGGCGGGGCAGCGAGGTGGCGACGGCGCCGCTGCTGTGCACCGCTGCCGATGCCGCGTGGACGGAGGAGGCGACGGAGGAGCTCCGTGCGATGGCCCGCATGCTGCCCGCCTGGCGCGGGGAAGCCGACCGCCTGCGCGAAGCGGACTTCGTGCCCGTCCTGCTGGAATTCCTGCGGATCTACGAGTGCTCCCTCAACGAGTACCGCAACACCCGCTGGGCGCTGCGCACGCAGACGGGGGCCGTGGAGCGGGGGCCGCTGCTGCAGCGGTTCCTGGAGGAGAATGCGCTCATCGAGCGCGAGCTGACCATCGCCCAGCCCGCCCTGGAGCGCACGCTGCTGGTGACGGGCGGCATCGACCGCCTGCGGCCGCTGGCGTACGGCACCGAATGCCTCAAGCGCACGTCGCTCGACCTGCGCAACGTCCTGGGATTGGCGGCGGAAACCAGCGCCTGCCTCCCCCGCGCGTGGGACGTCCACGGTTCCCTCCGCGACCTCGCCGATTGATCATGCACTTGTTGCTGCTCTTCGCCGGCCTCCTGCTCGCGCCGCTCCCTGCGGACGCCGTTGCTCCGGAGGAGCTCTACGATCGGGTGAAGGCGACGGTGGAGCGGGAAGCCGCCATCGACGCCTTCGAGCCCGAAGTGACGGCCTACATCCGCGCGCTGCTGCGGAAGCAATTGCTCGCCCGGGGCGTTGCCCCCGCCGCCCTGGACGATCGCATCCCTACGGAGGAAGACATCCTCGCCATCCTGCGTGACCGCTGGACCGACGTGTGCGGACGGCTGGAGGGTCACAGCGGACCGTCCAGCCGCCCGGAGTGCCTGGAGATGGTGTCGGACGTGCGTCGGATCGCCGCCGACGAGATGCGGGTGCGCAGATTGGGGCGGGAGCTGCAGGCGGAAGCGACGGGTTACGAGCTGCCGCTCTCCGACCTGCCCGGCCGCTCCGCGCAGGTGGCCGCCGACCTGCGGGGGATCCTGAGCATCTGGGGCGCGGGCGGGGGGGCCGCCGCGACCACCGTGAGCGGATCGCTGCTGCGCACCGTCTCCTTCGCGGAGCGCGTGGGCAGCAACCCGGGTCTTTATCAGCAGCTCTTCAATGACGTTGCCTTCGCGCTCTCCTCGTTGGACGCCGAGGAGCGCATCGCCGCCGTGTGGCGGTACCAGTACGGTGTGCGGTTGGTGCGGGATGAGCGTGCCCCCGGGTTCCCCGCGCCCCACCCCTACACCCCGCTCGACAGCGGGCCGGGGACGGAGCGGCAGTTCCTCTTCAAGCGGTGGGAACAGGATCCCGATCTGGAGGGAAAGCTGCTCGCGATCTGGCAGGAAGTGCGTGGCGCGCTGCAGGATCCGCAGGTCTTCGCGCCGCCGCTGCAACCGGAGGAGACGGCGCTTATTACGTTCCCGCAGGAGCTCCTCGACCTGCTGCCGGACAACGTCCTGCTGTGGGTGCGCCTCGACGGCAATTATGAGGCCATGCATCCCATGGGCGACATCGGGCTGCAGTGGGTCGTCCCGCTGGAGCCGGTCCTGCCGTCGCTCACGTGGGAGGAGGACCCCATTCTCGGCGGCGCGTACCCGCCGGAGCCCGTGCGGCGGGAGCTCTCCGGTTCCACCCTCGTCTCCCTCCCTGTGGACGGCGCGGGACTCTGCTCCACGCCCGCGGGCGGACGCGGCTACCTCTGCCGCCCGGTGGAGGCACTGGCGGAGGGAGGAGGTTGCCCGCTGCCCCCCAATGCTCCCGCCGACGCCATCCGCCTCACGTGGTGCGCGGCGGAGGAGGATGCGCGGCGCTTCACGGCGGCGGGGGCGGACGTGTGCAGGGAGATTCCCTACCGGTCGACACCCTTCGATGCACAGCGGTCCTGTCGATTGCAACTACAGTGTGCTCCCGCCTGCACGCCACCCGCCGGCTCCATTGCGGGAGTGGCTGCCAAGACCGCCGCTGGTGACGTGTCGGTGTGTCAAACCGATGATCCCAATCGTGTCCCGCCGCGCTATGCCTTCGAGCACACGCTGGTCATTGCGCAGTACCGGTGCGGTTTGCCGCCGGGTGCATCCGTATACCGGGACGTGCCCGGCGGTCCCCCCGAGGAAGCGGCGCGTATCCGGGAAGCCAATGCTGTGCTTTGCTGCGAACTGGAAGGAGCTGCCCAGCGGGCGATGTGCGATCTGCTGGAGCGCGACGGTGCATTTCTTCGCGAGCCGATGCAAGTGGACGGGGTGGTGCTCACGGCGGAAGTCTGTGCGGAGATCCGGACGGATCGCGCGTGTCGTGCGCGCCCCGATGGTCGGGGGTGCTACCTTTCTCGCGCCTATCCTCCTGCGGTGCTCCAAGCGATGGATGATCGCATTCGCAGCAATCCCGCAGGATCGACGCTGGCGTGTGCGGACATGATGGATGACCCGCGGGTGTCGGGCATCGTCACAGCCATCGAGGGCAGCACGGGCGTCTGCACGCCGGGGGCGCTGAGCGAGTACCCCAACCGCATCGGCAACAACCTCTGCTTCATCGGACAGTGCGTGGAGCAGTCGCTGGAGCATGCGCGCCTCACGCCGTCGCGCACCCCGTCCACCGCCGGCGGTGCCCTCGGCGCCTGGGACGATCCGCGCACGGGCACTCCGCTCGCGCCGCTCCTCACGCAGGCGCCGCCCGCGCAGGTGCGCTTCGATGACTACCGGCCGCAGCTGCTTCTCCGCGCGATGGAGACCGCCCTCTGCCAGGCGCAGGGGATGCCGCCCCGCACGCCTCCCATCCGCTGCGCGCTCTCCGCGCAGCGCCAGCTGGGACTGGAGCGGCCGTCCAACCTGTTGACGATCCTGGGCATCGTGCAGCAGCAATCCGAACAGACGGAAGCCTTCACCGATCTGCTGCAGCTCGCGCCCGCCTTGGGTGCGCGCGCCGGCAGCGCCCTCTACGCCCGGTACCTGGAGGAAGCCAGTCGCTCCTTCGCGCAGATCCTCTCCACCGCAGCGGACCTCCTGACGGAGATGACGGCCGTGCGCTTCCCCGCGCAGATGTGTCCCATCGGTCCCGGCCTGCCCGCCCCCCTCCCATGAAATTCTCTTTCCTCCCCGTGCCGGCCCTTCTCCTCCTCTTGCTCCTGCTCCTGCCTGCGCCGCGCGCATCGGGCGCGGAGCCCGTGTCCGCGGAGTGCCGCCGCCTCTATCAACTGTGGGATGAGGGCCAGTTGTCCCCGGTGTCCCCGTACACGCAGGCGGTGCTGGAGCGGGCGCGCGCGGGCATCGCACGCGCAGGAACGCTGGATGCCGAATCGGATTTCTCCGGGTACCTGCCCCACTGGGCTCTGAATGTGCAACGAACGTGGGGGAGCTTCCTCGATGCGCAGCTGCGGCTGGAGGCGCGGCAGGAGAGTCTCCTGGCCGAGACGGCCTGCCTGCGGTTCGATCAATTGCTCATCGAGTGCGCCCTGGAGGAGACGCGGCTGGCCATCCGGGAGCAGTTTGCGCGCGGGTCCATCAGCGGCATCGAGGCGCTGCAGTCGCTTCTCTCCTTCCTCAACGAGCGCCTGCGGCACCTCTCGCGCGGCGCGCTCGATCCGCTCTACGAGGATCCGTCCTTCTCCCTGCGCTACCGCTTCGATCCGCCCGCCGAGACGGGCGCGCTGATCGTGCCTCCTCCGGAGCCGCCGGTCTGCCCCTACCACAGCGACTACGTCCCGCCCTTCCCCTCCGGCTACGGATGCGACGTCTCGGTGCTGGAGCCGCGCGCGACCTTCGCGCCGCTGCGGGCGGAACTGGAGGCGCAGCGCATGGTGGAGGAGCAGACGGATGCCTACCGCGACAGTGCCCGGGCGGTACTGGGACTGCAGCAGGAATTGGATGCCATCTTCGGGCGCGATTCCGCGCTGCCTCCGCCCCCGCCCGATCGCACGCACCGCACGGCGTTCGGCTGCGGCTGGACGGGAGGGCTCTGCCTGGAGAATCACGCCGTGCGCTGTACCGGCGATGACGAGTGCTCCGATGCGGGCGCAGGGGGGACGTGCGCCCTGTCCACGGGCGTCTGCTCGGAGAACCGGGTGCGCCGCTGCCTGGATGACGGCGACTGCGAAGGGGCGGGGCTCTGCGTCGCCGATGACGCCGGATTGCCCCCGTCCCGCTCGCTGCGGGGATCCTTTTCGCTGGAGCCCGACGAGCTGCAGATCCTGAAGGACTTCCTGGATCTGCGGACGGAGCAGGAGCTCTCCCGCGCGTTCGGGACCGATGCGCGCATGGCCGAGGAGTTCGGGGGGCAGACGCCGGAGCGCGCCGCGCGGGAGCGTGAGGATACCAATCTGTTCACGCGCGGCCTGCGCGCCATTTTCCGCGGATTCTTCCAGGTGGTCAGCCGCATCCAGGGCACGCGCGAAGCGCCGCTCTTCGCCCGCACGGTCGATCCCCAGCGGCGGGTCGCGGCGTCGCTCGCTCCGCTGCAGGAGTCGGTCAGCCGCATCGCCCGATTGGCGCACGATCCCGACGGGCTGCGCGGGTTCGTCATCCGGTACGCCACCTTCCTGCGGCGCACGTGCATCCACCGCCCCTGCAACAGCGTCCTCGACCGCGTCCTCAAAACCGCCTTTTCTGATGAATGCTTCCCCTACACCAACGGCGCATTCCTGACCGACACGCCCGACAATCCCCGCTGGCGGCAGTGCCGGAGCGCCATCGATGCCCACTGAGGCCCGCGCAGAGCGTTTGACTCCCCCCGTCCCCTCTGGTACCGTGCCGCAACCTTATGGCCCGCACCTGCGTCAAAACCGGCAAGAAAACCAGCTTCGGCAACACCCGGAGCCACTCGCTGCGCCACACGCGCCGGGCCTGGAAGGCCAATATCCAGAAGAAGCGCGTGCTGGACCCCGTGACGGGCACCTACAAGACGATGAAGGTGTCCACGGCGTACCTGCGCACGCTCAGCAAGCGGATGCAGCAGGGAAAGAAGGTCTAAAGATCCAGCAGGTCCCGCTCCGCCAGCTCCTCTTCGTCGAACGCGTTGCGCAGCAGCAGCGCGACATCTTCGCGATCCAGCATGGTGGCGAAGGTGGCGGCCGCGCCGTAGTTGGTGACCGCGTAGCGCTCCGCACGGCGGGCGGTGAGCGCGATGGCCCGGTCGCGCTCCAGGGCGTTCTCCGCGCGCTCCACGGCGGCCGCATTCTCCTCCAGGATCGCATCCAGCAGGCCGGAGGCGGTGCGCTGCGGCTCCTCGCCCAGCAGGCGGAAGGCCGTCTCCAGCCGGAGGATCTGCTTCCGGATGCGGGTGTCGTAGGCGTGCAGGGCCGCGATGAGGTCGGGGTCCGTGGCATCCTCCCGCAGCGTCCGCAGAACGGAGAGGAGGCGGTGGGAGGTGTCGTAGAGGTCGGCGAGTTCCAGGAGGATGAGGTCGCGGAGGGGCATGGGGAGGAGGAGAAGAGGAGAGGAAAAAGAGGAGGAGAGGAAATGGTGCATGACACATTTCCCATTTCAAAACTGAACTTACGGAGACGGATGGCTTTCTATTGCCTGTACGAATCGGACTTGCCGATGGGGTGGGATTACAGCGGGAGATCGTTTTGCCACTCTTGGTTGGCTCTGCGGCGGGCTTCCTTGATGTCCGCGCGGCGGTGCTTTTCGACGAGCATCTTCTCCTTGGCTCTGCGGGAACGGCGCTGCTTTTGCTTCTTGATCTTGAACGCCGCACGTCGAAGACGTGCGGCTGAGCCCTTCTTTTCTTCCTCGATCTTCAGGATCAACCGCTTCCACGCGCTGAGGCGGTTGACGCTCTGCTCGCGGTAGCGCTGGATCTTCACCTCGATGCCGGTCGGCCGGTGGCGCAGCTGCACGGCGCTGTTGGTCTTGTTGATCTTCTGCCCGCCGGGACCGCTTCCGCGCACAAAGTGCTCCTCGACGTCCTCCGGGTTGATCTTCAATTCCGCAGCGATGGCGGCGATGTCGGCCGGGAGGTCGATGGGGAAATCGGGCATGGGGCAGACGCACCCCTCCGCGGGTGCGGAAGTGGAGCGTGCATGCCATGATGAATAAGAGGAATGCAAAATGCAAAATGGGAAATGCAAAATGATTGCGATTCATACGTCGATCATCTCCACCACGCGGTCGCGCAGGGCGGGGAAGGTGGCGTATCCGGAGGCCGTGTTGAAGTGTCCGGCATTGGGGATGAAGGACAGATCGACGCCCAGGTGTCGTGCCAGCTCTTTGCCATTATCCAATCCCACGTACGGATCGTCATCGGACTGGTAGACCGCGAAGGATGCTGCCTTGGTTTTGATTGTGTCCCAGTCGAAACCAAATCCGCTGAAGGCCTTGTCGCGATCGTAGTTGAGAATCGGCCGGACGCCGATGGGGGCACCCACGAAGCAGGCGGCGCGCACCGGGTGATCCAATTGCTCGAGAACGCGCAGGGTGAAGATGCCGCCGAGGCTATGTCCGATCAGGATGCTCTGCTCGGTGAGGTCGTCCTCATACTGGCGGAGCACGTCAAACCACTCCCCGATCTTCGCCGGTACAATGGGCGGTGAGGGAAATTGCGGGACGATAACCCTGCACCCGCGCTGTTCCCATTCTTCTTTCATCCACGGAAACCAGTTCTCCTCCGGATAGCCTTCGGTGCCGTGGAAGATGAAAACCGTGTGGCGCATAGCAGCTCCTACGGTAGCACTGCGGCTACTCATGTAAAATCTTCACCAACCGTATCCCACCGTAACCAACCAGCAAACCTCCCACCATTAAATGCAAAAATTGAATGAGTACTATGGGAATGGCTTCTCTTATAAGAGAGAAAAGAAGGACTGATGTTCCCATAAAAAGAAGAGTCGCCAAGCCGGTCCCGAAACCGAAGATGCGCAATTCATTTTTTGTATAGTGATATTCAAGAGCCTTTGATGCAAAGATGCCGGTGAAGAACACGATAGTCATCGGACTGGAAATGGTCAGAAGAAAAACGGAAGTGAAACTGGAGATCAGATGGCTCGAACCAATAGGTACGTCGTTCGACACGCTCCCCCCGATGATGTTCTTCACAAGCATCAAGCCAAAGATCATCAAAATAATGGAGCTGACGATGCCGAACACTTTCTGAAAACTCCGATTTTCCAATACTTTTCCCACTCCCAAAATCGCCAGCGTGATGTACAAGTAATCGACGATCGTCACTGCGAGAGCTCCCGCTAAACCATCAATGATTGTCCTCTGTACCGCCAAGTTGACAATGAAAAAGAAGACCGGACCTATCGCAAGTTGGAGCACTAGTCCTGTTGCCAGCCCGTTTCTGAAGACTTTTACCATATTTCTTGTATGAATTCATCATGGCGGAGAGGGGGGGATTCGAACCCCCGAGACCCTTGCAGGTCTACGCGCTTTCCAAGCGCGCGCACTAGGCCACTATGCGACCTCTCCGTGCGGCGGATGCACAGTATAGGCAACGGGAGCCGTATCACAAGCGCATGGCTTCATTCCCCCGCCTCCCTCGTGTAGGCTGGGCGCATGAAAGAGGTGTTTGCCCGCACCGGCTTTCCGGCCGCCCCGGGCGGGAATCTCTACCACTGGCGGGCGGCGGACACGCTTTTGGACATTGCTCGGGACGGTCAATACATCGTTGAGATTACTGCGAGTGCGAAGAATGCCGCTCAGAATCAATCAGCGGATGACGATGATCTGCGCGTGGTCATCGATGGCTATGCGTTCGGCAAACAGGAAATCCATCAGGAAAAGGTGTCGTGGAAAGGATTTGGGACGGCGGCGGCATGGGATGGTGCGAGTCTGCAGGGTGGCAGCAAAACGATCTACTTTTTCGTGCCGCTTTCCGCCGGAGAACATCGCATCGAGTTTTGGGCGGATGCAACGCCGACGATCCAATCGGTGCGCGTTCTGCAGATTGAGCAATTGGAAAGTGGTGCCATCGAAGATGTTGTATTTGACTTCCAAGAAAAAGCACCCGGTCAGCATGCCGATGTCCATGGTATTCCGTGGAAAGCGTTCATCTTCGCGCCCGATTTCCCCGTTGTCCGGCTGGCTGATATCACCGCTACCGCGCAGAGCGGCAAGCAGAAGGGCACGACGGATGGAGATAACATCAAGCTGTATGTGAACGGCAGGATCGTCCACAATCCCAAGGCTCCCACATCGGACAAGTACAAGAACTTCTTCTTCTCGGGTGATTTGTCACAGGGCCGCAAGGAATCTCTCATGATTTCCGGTAAGGATCTGCTTCTCAATGATCAGGATGTTTCACTGGAACTCTGGTACGATGCCACTCCTCTCCTGGATCGTGTCAAAATTGAATTGGAAAGTACGTCAGCTTATCTGAAGCGCGGAACACTCAGGCGTCAAATCATGGATGATTTCGAGGCGCTGCAATTGCCTCTGCAGTACTGGGGCGAATGGGCGAATGCGTATTTTTACGCGATCCATGCTTTGGATGTTGCACTGCAATATGCCCAGCAGCATCACTTCACGTTTGTGGACGATGCAGGTATCCAGCAGGGTATCGTGGATAACAACGAACCGGATGCGCTGCGCCATTTTACGTGGAACGTATTGTTGACCCAGGCGATTAGCGAAGAAGGTGCCCAAGTCATTTCAACGAATCATGAGAGATTCTGGATGAAGGCGAGCAACAAAGAGGAGTTGTCCAGGGCAGGTGTGATGGATATGTGGAATAATTTGCAGGGAAGGCGGTATGCATCACGGCATCCGGATCGTGGGTATCTTGAGTTATTTGAACGGGCTAAAGCTGCTGACGATCTCATTCTTGACCTGGAAAGTGTGACGGATGCGCACCGGGAAGAAGTCGAGCGAATTTTTTACCATTTGCGCCCATGAAGAAAAGCAGATTCCATCTGTACGGCTTATTCCTCCTGGCATGCCTGATGCTCATTGCGTATGGCTTGATGCCATTTTATTCAATAATTCTAAATGAATCACTGGCCATCCTTCATTCCACAAAGGAAGGGTGTGCTGTGGTGGGTTATCCTGAGTATGAACAGTGTCCTCCATTCTCCGGGGACTAAAGATTGCGACCCCGCAGCTTCATTCCCCCGCCCCCCTCGTGTAGGCTGGGCGCATGAAGATTTCGCTTGAGTGGCTCAGTGAGTTCATCACCTGGACCGAAACCGATCCGCAGGTCATCGCCGACCGGTTGACCCTGTGCACGGCGGAGGTGGAGGAGATCGAGCGGCAGGGGGCGCTGCTGGAGCGCTGCTGCGTGGGGAAGATCGTTGCCCTCTCCAGGCACCCCGATGCCGACCGGCTCTCGGTGGCCGAAGTGGAGACGGACCGCGGGCGCAAGATGGTCGTGTGCGGCGGGACCAACCTGCGCGAGGGGATGCACGTGGCATTCGCCCACGTCGGCGCCACGGTGCGGTGGCATGGGGACGGGATGGTGACCCTGCAACCCGTGAAGATCCGCGGGGTCGCAAGCGAGGGGATGATCTGCGCGGCGGAAGAATTGGATCTGGCGGAGATGTTTCCGCCCAAGCCGGAGGATGGGGAGAGACCGATTATCGATTTGGATGCATGCAAAATGCACCCTTCGACTCCGCTCAGGGTAAAAAATGCAAAATGCGAAATGGGTGCCCCCCTCCGGGAGGCGCTGGGACTGACGGACACCGTGCTGACCATCAACAACACCGCGATCACGATGCGGCCGGATCTCTTTTCGCACCTGGGGATCGCGCGCGAGTGCGTGGCGACCGGGCTGGCGGCGTGGAAACGCAAGCCGACGTTCCGTCTGCCGGATTTTCCCGA
>CAYZGJ010000007.1:0-26066 GCA_964478005.1 uncultured Candidatus Peribacteria bacterium | reverse complement strand
GGTGGCAGATCGCATTGCACAGGGCATACGAACGAGCGCAAACGAGATTTATGTTCTTGATGTCGTGCAGGAATGTGATGATACCTTTCTCGCGCACTCCACGCAGTTGCAGAAAGAAGTGCACATTGAAAAAGAAATCGCGCATCATTTTTTACAAGGCAGAGAGATCAAGTCGTATCAAATCAACCACTCCGGGAAAATTGTTATTGTTCCATACATGATTGTGGGAGAGCGTACTGTGCTGACTTCAGAGGAAGACTTAAGGGCAAAATATCCGAACGCGTATGCATACTTTGTGGATAATAAAAAAGTTTTGGAAGATCGGGAGAATGGTCGCATGATTGGTAATCAATGGTATGGATACGTATATCCCAAAAATATTGATTTGATGCAGTCAGCTAAAATTCTTGTGCCCGATATTGCTGATAGAGCCTCATTTGCATTGGATGATGACGCATCGTTTGCTTTCACAAGCGGCTATGGCATTACGCTGAAGCATGACTGTGCTTTGTCCCTGAAGTACGTTTTAGGATTGTTGAATAGCGCATTGTTAGATTTCTACCTCAAGCAAATCAGCACCACAATGCGCGGTGGATTCTTTCGATATTTCTCACAATACATCGAGCAACTCCCCATCCCCATCATCGACTTCACCAAGCCGGAAGAAAAGAAACAGCACGATCATCTGGTTTCCCTCGTCGATCGCATGTTGAACCTGCACAAGAAACTTCCAGCCATGAAAACCCCGCATGAAGTGGAGCAATGCAAGCGTCAGATCGCCGCGACGGATCGGGAGATTGATGACGTGGTGTTTGGGTTGTATGGATTAAGCACCAATGAAATTTCCCTGATCCAAAATGGTTAATACAATCACTCTTCCTATTGATCCGCCATTCGTCAAATATCCTGAATTGAAAGTGTTGTTCGAAGAATGTTATGAATTGCATGGCACTTTGCTCCAATCTGGAGTGGCAATGTTGAAGGCGAGCAATAATATGATCTTTAACGAAGATCTATTTCTGTGGGGAATTATCCAGCGATCAGTGAGTTTAAACGACGGTATTTTGTCTCTGTTTGAGCGGTGGAATTTTGTTGCAGGCTTTCCACTTCTTCGTATGCAATTAGACAGTCTTATACGTGCAACCTATGTTGCGAGAACCGGAAGAGGGAAAGAGCAGGTCTTGGAGGAATGGAGGAATGGTTGTGATTTTGATAAGATCAAAGATCCTGACAATGGGAAGCCACTTAAGGATTGGTTCTTGAAGGAGAAAGCCAAAGATATCTATCCGTGGATTGAAGATGTTTATAAAGAACTGTCTGGGCATGTTCATTTTTCTCTTGCACATATGCAATCAACAATTGCGAGTCATTCGGAAGAAGACCAGATTGCACATATCATCATTTCTGCTGCGCAAGAGCATTTTCCAGAGAAGAAAATCAAGGATGCTTTAGAGCTATTGCGATTAACCCAAACGCATATTGTAGAAATTGTGAAGTCTTGGACGCAATACAAGCTTGAACACTATACGATTAGACCTCAAGGATAAAGTGCCTCAAAACACCCCAGTTCTTGCTGAGCCAAAGAGCTGATTTGACCTAATGCACAAGGAAAAGGAGGAATACAGTAGATGACGCTGACCATCTACCTTCTTCCCCTTTTTCCATGGAAAAGTATATCACCGATACTATCCACAACAGCCTCCGTCCGATCACGGGAACACTCACGAGACCACAGAAGAAAGCCGTGGAAGAGATGGTCCGGGGGCTCTTCACCGCCGGGGAGCCCATTCTCACGCATCTCGCGCAGAACCCCGATGTGACCGTCAAGAAACAGGCGGAGAAGTACAGCTACCACTTGGGGAACATCGATCTGACGGCACAAGTCGAAGCGTTGGCGCTGCGGAAAGTGACTTCCGCCGTTCGCAAGAACACCGTGATCGCCTACGACACGACGGACATCAACAAGGATGCGGCGGAGAAAATGGAGAAGCTCAGTGGTGTGTGGGACGGGAGCGCGGGGATGGGAGTACAAGGGTACGAACTCCACGGCGTGGGTGTGAACGGTCTGCTCCTGGGAATACGCCTCCATGATGCGGATACGGAAACGAATCCTCAAACGCGCTTCTCCATTATCGAACAAGTCTCTGCGGGACTTAACAAGCGCGGCATCTGGGTGCTCGACCGTGGCAATGATTCCGGTGCGTTCTACCGTGATCTGCGTCACACGTTGAACGTACGATTCATCGCAAGGGTCAAAGACAATCGCACGGTCGTCCTCGTGAAAACCGGGGAACGTGTGTCGGTCAGAGATCTTCCCGAGGGACGGTACGCCGTGCATCTCATGGGAGAGAAGCAGCACACCGTCGATCCGGACGTGTATCTGCTGGTTGTCCGCACCCATGTGGAGGAGAAAGAACCGATCCGTCTCCTCACCAATCTCGGGTGGGAGGAATTTTCCGACAAGCAATTGGTGACGATGTACCTGAAGCGCTGGGGCATCGAGAATATCTTCCGCTCGGCCAAAGTGTGCTTCGGCTTGGAGAAAGTGCGTGTGCTGAGCTTCAGAAAAATCCGCAATCTCATCGCCCTTATTCATCTGGTGCTCGTGCTCTCCGCGCATCTCTTTCACACGATGCAGAAGTCCACCTACACGCTGGTCGTCGCCATTCTCCACGTCTACAAACACTTCCTGACCAAACGTTCGCTGACGCTCAACTTTGACTCCTTCGTGCGCTTTCTGCGTCAGTCCCTGCCGCCGTTGGTGCATCGGGAGAAGCCGCCGCCCATCCAGCTCCGGCTGTTCTCAGCCCCGACTCTGCTCAAACTGGTTTAAAACTGGGGTGTTTTGAGGAGGGGAGTTTGACAAAAGTCATCATTATTTACGAATTATGCAATTTCGAACCGTCTCTTGGGAAATTCTCCCGTCCCAAAGCCTCAAATCCCAAATCTCACATCTCACATCCCCAATCCCCCATCCCCCCCACCCTCACAATCCTTCAAACAAATACTGATACGGGCTGCCGGACCGGCGCAGCGCCCGGGTATCGCCCTGCTCCAGGATGCCCAGCGGTTCGATGCCCGGGACGTCGACGACCCGCAGTCCCGCGATGAGCACCTCCCGGTTTTCCCGCATGGCGAGGATGCGGCGCTCGCCCTGCTGGAGGAGCTTTTCGTAGAGGCGGATGAGGCTGCGGTGCAATTGCTCCTCCTGCTCGGTATCCGCCTGACGGTTCTCGGCTTCCAGCAGCCGCTGCTGGATCTCGCTGGCCAGCGCGTAACGGTCTTCCCGCAGGGCGGTATTGAGCTCGCGCTGAATGGCGGCGGTCTCCCGGCGCAGCGTGCGGCGCTCCGCGATGATCCGGTCCCGTTCCTGCTCCAGCCGTTCCACCCGCGCCGCCGCCTGGCGCAGAATGTCTGCGAGCGACGAGAGGTAGGTATCGAACGCGGTGGCGCGCACGGGGCTGCGGTTGAGCATGTCCGGCACGTCGGTCTGCAGTGCGGCTCCCAGCATTTCGAGCAGTGCGAAATCCTCCCCCCGCTGCACGTCGGCGTCGCCCCGGATCGGTTCCATCGCCTCGATGCCCCGCAGCGCGGCATGGATGCCCGAGACGCGCGCCAGGTAATCGGCGGTGTACACGCCCAGCAGCGCCGAGGGTCGCAGCCGCCGGACATTGAAGGGGTCGCGGGCGATCTGCTCCGCCCACACCGCGCCGTCCTGCGCCGCCGTCACCGTCGGTTGCTCTGCGGGTGCCTCGTCCCTGCGTGCGCAGCCGGCGAGCAGCACGCCGATCAGGGCGAGGAGGATGGTGGATCGCATCGTCTGATTCACAGTACAATTATACCATTTATGGCTCTATAGAGCAATTTCCCTGCCGGCTCCGTCGAGCCCGAATACTTGTTCAAACCATTAGTGCAGCCCGGCAGCAAGAACAAATGGTGTCGCCAACTGGAAGGGCAAAAGGGACCTGCTATAGTGCGCCGGAACACTTTGAGCAGAATTATTGTTCGCTTTGCATGTTCGCGTTCCTCGCACCCGAGACCCGGCAGATCATCGAGTCGCTTACGGGACTCAGCGGCATCGAGCCCGACTGGTCGCCGCCGGCCGATCCCGCGCACGGGGACTTCGCGACGCCCGTGGCGCTGAAGATCGCCAAGACCCTGGGGAAGAAGCCGCAGGAACTGGCGCAGATGATCGCCGATGCACTGGCCCATTCGCCGTCCATCGAACGGGCGGAGGTGGCGGGTCCCGGCTACGTGAACGTGTGGCTGGCGCCGGGGGTCCTGCTGGAGGCGCTGGAGGAAGTCGCGACGGCCACGACGCCGATCGAACCGGACGGGACCTCCGATCCGGTGATCGTGGATTTCTGCGGTCCGAACATCGCCAAACCGCTGGGAGCGCACCATTTGGGATCGCACATCATCGGACAGGCGATTATCAACCTCTACCGCCACACGGGCATGCACGTCATCGGCTGGAGCTATCCCGGCGACTGGGGGACGCAGTTTGGCAAGCTGGCGGTCGCCTATGACCGGTGGGGGGACAAGGAGACGCCGGTAGGCGCGTACTCGGTGGAGGCATTGCTGGCGCTCTACGTGCGGTTTCACCGGGAGGCGGAGGAGGATCCGTCGCTGGAGGACGAGGCGCGTGCCGCATTCCGGAACATCGAACAGGGAGATCCTGCGCTGCGGGCGTTCTGGTCGGATGTCGTCGCCGTGACCAAGAAGGACCTGGAGGAGATCTACGCGCGGCTGCACGTGCGCGTGGATCGGGAGACGGGGGAGAGTTTCTATGAGGACAAGATGGAGCCGATATTGCAGGAAGGCATCGACAAAGGGGTGTTTGTGGAAGGAGAGGGCGGGGCGCTCATCGTGCCGTTTGCCGAGGAAAGGGGGCTGCCGCCGCTCTTGGTACGCAAGGGCGACGGCGCCACGCTCTACGCGACCCGCGATCTGGCGATGATCCGCTACCGCATCCAGGACGCGCATCCCGCGGCGATGTACTACGTGGTCGACGTGGCGCAGAGCCTGCATTTCCGGCAGCTCTTTGCCACTGTCGCACTGCTGGGATGGGAGATGCCCGTCCACGAGCACACGGTCTTCGGCCGGATGCGGTTTGCGGATGCCGACATGAGCACGCGCAAGGGGACGTCGCTGCGCATGCGCCGGCTGCTCGATGAAGCCGTGGAGCGCGCCGCTGCGATCATCGCGGAACGCGGAGAGGCCATCCAGACCGATGACCCGGCGGATCTGGCGGAGATGATGGGGGTGGGGGCGGTCGCCTACGGCATCCTCAGCCAGAACCGGACGATGGACATCGTGTTCGATTGGGAGAAGATGCTCAGCTTCGACGGCAACAGCGCCCCGTACCTGCAGTACACGCATGCCCGGGCGCGGTCGGTCCTGCGGAAGGCGGATCAGGAAGGAGCCACCTCTCTCCCCGCGGGCATCGGTTCGCTGGAGCCGGTGGATCGTGCATTGGTGCGGATGCTCCTGCGCTTTCCGGGGGTGCTGCGCGACAGCCGCGACAGCCGCATGCCGCACAAGCTGGCCCATCATCTCTACACTCTCTGCCAGGCGTTCAACACCTTCTACAACAGCGCGCCCATCTTGCAGGCGACCGACCCGTTGCGCTCCCTGCGCCTCGCGCTCACCGCCCTCACGGCGGAGGTGCTGCGCTCGGGTGCTTCCCTCCTCACCATCCGCGTCCCGGATCGGATGTAATTCTTTCCCGTTTCCCCTATGTCCCGCTCCACCGTGTCCCGTCGCTCGTCCGGCCGGCCGTTCATCGCCCTCCTGCTGCTGGCGGCCTTCGGCATTCTCTTCGCCGGGTGCCAGCCGCCGACGCTTCCCGAGGATGTCTACACCTTTACGGAGGAGGACGTGGCGCGGTACCGGGAGCTCTCCGGGGAGCATTCGGCCGCATCGGGGACGGGCGGGGAGCAGCCCGTGCTGGAGGCGCTTCCTTCGGGCAGCGGCGGCGCCATCGTGACGGGGGCCGACGGGCAGCCGACGGTCGTGCTGGATCTCTCGCAGGCGGAGACGTTCAACGCCCTGCGCACGGGGCCGGCGGACAATCAGAAGCGCTTCCAGGTGACCAATACCTTCCTCAATTTTCGGGATGCCCCCTCCGCGCGCGGGACATTCCTCCGCCGCCTGGAGCGGGGCGAACCGCTGGATCTGGTGGAATTCGTCGACGCCGAGTGGGCCAGGGTGAAGCTGCCCGACGGGGCGGAAGGGTACGTGGCGCACCGGTACATCGCGCGCGTCACCAGCGAGGAGCGCCTGGCCGAAGAGCGCAAGGCGTACGAAGGGCTCTACGTGGTGAATTTCCGGTTCGTGAATCTGCGCAGCGAACCCAATCAATCCAGCGCGAAGATCGCGGAGATCCCCGGCCAGACCCTGCTGCGGCCGGCGTCCGTGGCCGACGGCTGGGCGGCGGTCACCTTCGAGGGGAAGTCGGGCTACGTGTCCACGGCGTACCTCGCGCCCATCCAGCCCACCTTTCTGATCCGCCAGGACACCTTTACGCTGCCCGTTCTCCACTACCGGCTGGAGGGGGCCGGCGCGGAGGCGCTGCAGGCGCTGGGCGCGCACGTCAGCGCCCTGAAGCGGGCAGGCGTCACCTTCATCACGCTGCGTGACCTGCAGGCGCTGCTCCTCCAGCAGCAGACCCGCGATGTCCGCCTGCCGGAGAACCGCGCGGTCGTGGCTGTCTCCGGGATCACGCCCGCCAACGTGAAGGCTGTCTCCGACACGCTCAACGCGCTTGCCATCGACGGGACGCTCTTCATCGCCACCAGGCACCTGGGCCTCACCGGCATCACGGAGAAGACCGTGCAGACGCTGTTGGCGAACGGATTCGATCTCCAGTCGGGTACCCACACCGGCGATGATCTGCGCGCGCTGACCAACGCCCAGGCGGAACTGGAGCTCCGCCAGAGCCGCTCGCTCCTGGAGCAGTACACCGGCAGGACGGTTTTCGCGGTGGGGTACCCCGCGGGCGGTACCAATGACCGCATCGCAAGCCTTGCAGCCGGCGCCGGTTACCTGCTGGGCGTCACGGACGGCGGCAAGCGAGCGTTCACCCGCGCCGAATTCCTCCGCATCCCCGCCTTCGACATCTTCCCGGCGATGACGGCGGAAGAGGTGACGGGGCTGGTAGCAGGGGGCTAAGGACGAAGGACGAAGGACGAATGTCAAAGGTCAAATTTCCAATGTCAAAGGATGGGGGGGAGGGGATGGGTTGTAGGGAGTAGGGAGTAGGGAGTAGGGAGTAGGGAGTAGGGTGTAGGGTGGTAGTATCGGGCGCATGATCGACTTTCTTCTTTCGGTTGTGGTTGAGGGCATTATCGGACTACCTTCCCTTCCTCGAAATTCCCGGCAATGGAAACGACGCAAGTGGCTGTTTCTTCTTTGGATTGCCGTTGCGCTGGTGATGATAGGGCTTCTTGCTCTCGGTACATATCTGGATGCGATTCGCTGATCTGATGATTCCTCCATCACGCCTATGCATGCATTCGTTGTCCGGCCGGCTGGGAAGAAAGGAAAAGGCCTCTTCACGACGGTGCCGCTGCGGGCGGATGCGTTCCTGTTTTCCGTTGATCTCTCCGGTCTGGAGCCCCCGGCCCCGGATGCCACGCTGTCCAAGGAGGAGCGAGATCACCTCGACTATGCCGGGCGGGGGAAGTACGTCATCAGTGACCATCCGTACGTGTACATCAATCACTCCTGCGACCCCAATCTGTACGTCGTGCATCACACTATCGCGCGCAGCAGCTTCTTTGCGATGCGGGATATCCCAGCCGGGGAAGAGCTGACGTGCGAGTACGGGGTGAATGCGATGGATCAGTTCAGTGATCTGGATTTCGTGTTCGATTGTGCCTGTGGCTCGGACCGATGCAGGAAACAGGTGCATACGAACTTTTTCAAACAATCCGTTGCGGTGCAGCGGCGGTACGCCCGGCACGTTCCTCCTTCCATCAGGCGCACGTACCGTGATCGTTTCAGAGCGTTGCAGCAATCACCCTGATCGTCACTCCTCCGGCAGCAGGATTTCTGCGGGGGGCGTGTCATCGGCGGCGGGTGCGGCGGGAGAGGGAGGCTCGACGTTCACATCCACGTCCGAGGGCATCATGATGACGGGGGCAAACTGATCCCCCTGTTCGGCGGCGCGCATTTCGGCGTAGGCGGCGGACTGGCGGACGACTTCGGTCGTGAGCTTCTTCATGAGGATGTCGCCGTAGGTGTAGAAGTACCACGCGGCCCAGACAGCGATGAGGACGGGGATGATGCTGACGAGGCCCTTGAGGAATCCGCCCCGCGTGCGCCATTTGTCGCGTCGGTCGAGCTGGTGGAGGTAGAGGAGCACCATGTCCAGTCGGTCCTGGATCTCCCCCAGGTTGGTGACGGGAGCGGCTGCCGCTGCGACCCCGGGGGCCGGGGCGGCGACGGTATCCAGGGTGGAGGGGGCATCAGCAGGAGCCGTTGCCGTCTCCATGGGTGTGGGTGCGGCGGTGTCGTCGGATGTCTTGCGTGGCATGGCAGAGAGCATACCGTTCAGAAGCCGCGTTTCCACTTGCGCAGTGTCTCGAATGCCCGTGTGAATCGGTACCGGGGAGAGAGGGGGATGTCGCGGCAGTGCATCAGCGGGAGCGGCTTGCCGCCGAATCCTGTTTTGAACGTGGTGACGCCGGCGAAGGGGTGCGACCCCCGACGGGAGAGGGGGGAAGTTGGATCAGGGGAAGGCGGAGCAATACCCCAAAAGTTGTAGATCCTGTCTCCACGGCGAAGCGCATCCCGGATGGCCGTCCATTGCAGCAAGTAGCTGGCGGGGATCTTTGCGTACTTGTGCGTGGAGGCGCCGTGGTGGTAGCTGGTGATGCCGGCGTAGGTCATGTGGACGGAGGCGGCGACGGGCTCGTTCCGATAGCGCGCGATGTACACGATGGCTTGGCCCAGCAACGCAAAGTGCGTCACTTGGGCGCGGACAAAGGAGTCTCGATAGGGGGTAAAACCATGTCGAATCGTTGTCTCACGCTGCAGGGTGAAGAAGTGTTCCAGATCCGCGAGTGGATTGGTGGACGCAGAGACCGTCACGCCTTCGCGCTCCGCCCGCCCGATCAGGTTGCGGGTTGTTTTACGCATGTTCTGGAGGATGTCGGCCTCGTTGATTGTTGCCGTTTCTTCCTCTCCTCCTCTCCTCCTCTCCTCCTTTCCTTCCATCAAATCTTCCCATGGATCTTTCTGTTTCAGCGGAATGTACCACGTGTATTCCGACAGAAGATGCAGCGGCGATGGAAGAGAATTTTGCATTTTGCATTTTGCATTTTGCATTTCCTCCGGCCAGAACGGGCTGATCCGCAGGAAGGAACACCGATGGTCGCGTGCGATGTCTTTCAGTGCATCCAGCAGCGGCTCCAGGGCGGAGGGATCCGTCAGGACGGGGCCGTACTGGACCATCAGATGCCTGCCGCGCCGGGCCGGGACCACGATGGCCTGGCAGATGCCGGTGATGGCACCCGCAGCGTCGCGCACCTCCAGCCGCACGGGCTCCTGCCCGATGGCGCGGTACACCTCGCCCATCGTCCAGCTCTGGAGGAAGAGGGCATCGGGGCGGCTCGTGAGAAAGGACTCCCAGGCATCGCGGTCGGTAGCGGGTTGGACGTGCATCGGGGGGATGATAAGGGGGATTCGTTGATTCGTTAATTCGTTATTTCGTTCCTGGTTTCATGTATTGCAGATGGTTGTACCAGGAATGTGCCAATCGTTTCAACGAGGTGTTTTGCCTGTTGCATCGTCATGTTCGGATGCGTCGGGAGGCTGAGGATCTGGGTGCCGCAGAGTTCCGCTTTGGGATCATCCCCGTCGCGGTAGCCGGCTACCGAAGGGTCGACCGTGGGCGGGCAGATGACGCAGCCGGTCCAGCCGTCGTGCAGGTGGATATTCTGCTTCTTGAGTTCCCGCCGGATGCGCTCGGCGTGCGGGACGAAGAGGGGGAATTTCTGGAGCGGAAGATCGGGATTGATGCCCTTGGGAAGGTATGGGTGCATTGCATCATCGGGAGAGGAAGCGAGTTGCCATCCTCGCCGATTGATTTCTTCCAGATACAACCGCGTCAGCATCCGGCGGTGATCGTTGATCGTGCGTATATGTCGGAGCTGATCCAGTGCGAGGGCGGCGCAGGCGTCGGGCATCTTCGTGAGCGTCTGCGGCATCGTTCCCTGTTTTTCCTCTTTCGTCAGGATGGGAACGAGGAGGCTCAGTTTTCCGGCGAGCGCCAGGAGAGCCTTGCCGATCCGCAGACCGTAGAGCGGGCGAGTCAGTCCGTAGATCAGCGGATACAGCAGCAGGCGCAGGATGACGGAGCGGGAAAGATGCACAGCCTGTTCCTCCTGTTGTTGTATGGCAACCCGTAGAGACGCAAAATTTTGCATCTCATGATTGTACGCATCAACTATTTTCGTTTCCACGGTGTCCCGTACGATCAACGCCCCGCCCGTCACGCCGGAGATGGCCTTGTCCCGCCCGAAGCTCCAGAAGGCCAGCTGCCCGGCCTGTCCGATCCCCTCCGGCCCCGCGTCATCGGGGAGGATGTGGGCGCAATCCTCGATGAGCACGACGGAGTGCCGGTCGCAGAGTGCGGTGAGTGCGGCGAGGGGCGCCGGGATGCCGAAGGTGTGTTGGCAGAGAACGGCGCGGGTGCGGGGCGTGATGGCGCGTTCGACTTCCTGAGGATCGAGATTGAGCGTATCGGGATCGATGTCGACGAAGACGGGGACGCAGCCCGCCGCGCGGATGGCGTTGGGCACCACCACGCACGTGTAGCCCTGCACGATCACCTCGTCGCCGGGCTGCGGATGGAGCGCGCGCAGGGCGGCGCAGAGAGCCTCGCGACCCGATCCCCATAATGAAATGGTGGCCTGTAGAGACCTTCCGCCGGAACGTCTGTACAATTCCCCGATGAATTGGTTGGTTGCCGATCCATCCCGCCACCGCCACGGGCGCAGCAGCAGCCCGAGCGCCCGGAGCGCCTGCCGCCGATCCGCGAGGGGGCCGAAGGTGTGGTGGATGGGGGGGATGGGAGAGGAGGAGAGGAGGTAGAAGAGGAGAGGAGGAGAGGATATGGGGTGGAGGGGGTAGAGGGATGGAGGGGGTAGAGACGTTCCGCCGGAACGTCTGTACGGATTGTGGGAAAATGATTGTCTGGCGGAACGTCTGTACGGATTGTGGGAAAATGATTGTCCGGCGGAACGTCTGTACGGATTGTGGGAAAATGATTGTCCGGCGGAACGTCTGTACGAAAAGGAATTAAGCGGTAGGAAGCATCGATTGCATTGTGGCGGGCGTCATCCGTCCCACGCAGAGGAGCGCCGATCCTGCGGGGGCGGGTTCCGTGGCATCCGTCAGCCGTTCCACCGTATCGCCATATCCCTTCGCAAAGGCCGCGCGTCCGCGTTCGGTTGTAAAGATCACGCGTTCCAGTTTCCCGTGGGCGAGCGCACCCAGTTCCGCATGAAAGCGGTCTTCCTCCGGTCCGGTTTCCAGCAGCCCGCTCGTGAGCAGAATGCGTGGTCGTTGCGATCGGGTGCCGGCCCAGTCGATGGCGGCGCGCAGGCTCAAGGGGCTGATGTTGTACGTGTCGTCCAGCAGCGTCACGCCGCGTTCCGCGCGGACGGAGAAGGTGGAGGGGAGGGGCCGGTAGCCCGCCAGCAGTTCCCGGATGCGGTCATCCGCAATGCCCAGATGCCGGGCGACGGCGATGGCGAGGAGGGCGTTTCCCACAGAATGGATGCCATGCATAGAGACGCAAAATGTTGCGTCCGTACAATGGAATTGCAAGCCATCGCCGGTTTCCCTTACATCCATCGCCCGCACGTCATTGCCGCTGCCGATGCCCGCAGTCGTGACGGGGCAGGGGGATTTCTGTGCCAGGGATCGCGTGCCGGGGTTGTCGCCGTAGAGGAACGCATGGCCGTCTGCGGGCAACGCTTCGATCAATTCGCCATTGGCTTCCACAATGGCCTCCTCCGAGCCGAAGAGCGCCAGGTGGTCGGAGCCCAGCGCCGTGACGACGCCGATGGTCGGCTGCACGATGGAGCTCAATAGCTCGATTTCACCCTTCCGATATGCTCCCATTTCCACAATAAGAAGGCAGCCATTTTGCATTTTGCATTTCTCATTTTGCATTTCTCGTATCAGCCACTGCGAGACGCCCATTTCGGTGTTCACATGGTCCGGTGTCGTCAGGGGGTGCAGATCGGCCAGGACGGTCGCCAGCAGTTCCTTCACCGTCGTCTTCCCCACGCTTCCCGCGATGCCGATCACCATGGGATGGGCCAACTGTTCCCGCATCCATCGCGCCCGCCGGAACGTTCGCTGCTTCAGGAAGCGGTCGAGGGGGAGCAGCAGCAGCCATGCCGGCAGGACGAAGAGCGGCTGCAGGAGCGGGAGGAGGGGCAGCGCCAGCGTGCGCAGCATCGAGAGACTGAGGAACGCGGATGCGAGCGCGGTGAGGACCAGCGACAGTCCCACGATCATCTGCGCCTTCCGGGTGCGGTCCGGCATGCGCTGGCGGCGCAGCGTGACCTGCGTCCCTCCCAGGCCGACGTGCAGCAGGAGCCAGAGGGGGACGGAGGCGTACAGTGCCCGGGCGAGGAATGCGTGTGCTTCCGACGGCGCGGCGAGGACGGCCAGCAGGAAGAGGCCGACGGCGGCGAGGTAGGCGAGCAGGAGGACCGCGCGCACCTTCCCCCAGAGCTGCCCGATCCATCCCTCGTGGCGCAGGTGCTCGCGCAGGCGGTCGAGACGCCATTCTTTCCTCTGAAACAGCGCCGCAAACGTCAGGGCGGGGGACAGGGCTCCCAGCAGCGCCAATCCGGTGAGGATCAGGACGTCCGGCCCGGTGGGAAGCAGGAAGGAGGGCATCGAGACGCACAGCATAGCGTATCCGGCTATTGCACTAAAATGAATATTATGTTACAATATCTTCACATACCCACTCCTCTATGAAGCTGACGCGACGCGCACCGACGTCCTTCGAGCAGGCTGCCGCAGGGTTCCTCCTTGCGTCCATGTACTTCGTGTACATGTTCATCCTGCTACCCAACATGTGATCGAATCACCTCTGCGATTTCCGCCGCCCGGTCCCGGTGGACACGGTGGCGGACGCCGGGGAACACATGCAGCGTGCTTTGGGGAATCAATCGGTGCATGAGGCGGCCGTCTTTGAGGGGTGTCTGCGTGTCATCGGTTCCCCAGAAGATATCGGTCGGAATCGTGATGGACGGGAGCAGCGGCGTGAGGTCCTCGTCCCGGACGCGTTGCAACGTTTCGCGCATCACCGGAGATGCCCGTTCGTAATCGTGCACGCGCAGCAGACGGTAGAGCAGGCGTTTGGCGAAGGGTTCCAGTCGGCGCAGGCCGGGGATGGCCAGGAGCAGCTTGCCCGTTTTGGCAAGGATCCAGCCCGCGGATCGTTTCAGTATCCGCCGATGCCGGATGCCCGCGGCGGCGCAGAGGTACAGATGTTCGATGATGAGTTCTTCGTTCTTCGTTCTTCGTTGTTCGTTGCTCATTGACTGACGCGCAGCCAGTTTCAGCGCAATTCGGCCTCCATGGGAATGTCCCAAGAGCAGGACATTTGACATTTGACCTTTGACATTTGACCTTCGAATCCATCGCTCCACCCAATCCGCATAGTCCTCCACGCTCCACGGCCGATCCGGCTCGGGTTCTACTCCAAAGCCCGGCAGATCGGGCGTCAGGATCACCAGATCCGTATCCTTCAGTGCATCGCGCAGCTCCGCGAACGATTCCCCGGATCCGCCCCAGCCGTGGAGACAGAGCAGTATTTGGGACATGCGCACAGTGTAGCTATACTCCCCCCATGATGCATCTCTTCGACGGATGGTGGCGCACGGTGACGGCGCTGCTGGAAAAGTTTCTGGCGATTCTGGTGGGCGCGGGCGTCATCGCATTCATCCTGTTCAGCATCCCCGTCATCACGGCGCTGGATTGGGGATCCATCGAGGCGTTCTACGAACTGGTCAACCGCGTGCTGGCCATCATGATCGGGCTGGAGCTGATGCGCATGTTCATCAGCCACAGCATCGGGGCGGTGCTGGAGCTGCTCACCTTCGTCATTGCCCGCAAAATGCTGCATCCGGATATTTCCTCCCTGGATATCATCTTCAGCGTCCTGGCATTCGTCGCCCTCATGGCGGCGCGGCACTACTTCATGGAGCGGTGCTTCGATCAGGAGAACGAAGGTGACAAATCACCTGCATAATGCTATAATATCTTCGTGACACACACTCTCTTCCTCGACGTCGCCATCATCGTAAGCGTGGTGGTGCTGCTGGCGCTCGTCATGCGGCACCTGCGGCAGCCGCCCATCATCAGCTACATTCTCGCCGGCATCGTCCTGAGTCCCTACGGCCTGAACATCGTCCGCTCGCACGAGAACCTGGAGATCTTCTCCCAGATGGGCGTGAGTTTCCTGCTGTTCATGGTGGGGCTCAGCCTCAATCCGAAGATCGTGCGGGAGGTGGGGAAGGTGGCGGCGGTGACGGGCGTGGGACAGGTGGTCTTCACGTCGCTCATCGGGTACGCCCTGGGCATCGCGCTGGGATTCAGTCCGCTGACGGCACTGTACCTGGCGGTGGCGCTGACCTTCAGCAGCACGATCATCATCATGAAGCTGCTGTCGGACAAGGGTGATCTGGAGAGCCTGTACGGACGCATCGCGACGGGATTCCTCATCGTGCAGAACCTCATCGCCATGGTGATCCTCATCGGCGTGACGTCGCTCTCGGGTGGCGGGTCGCTGGCGGATTCGCTGCTGATCGCCGGGGGCCGGCTGCTCGCCTTCATCCTGCTCATCGGGCTCGTGGGCATGGTGCTCATGCCGCGCATCCTGCGCTCGGTGGCGCAGTCGCAGGAATTGCTGCTGCTCTTCTCCATCGGATGGTGCATGGCCGCCGCCGCCCTCTGCCAGATCATGGGGCTGTCCATCGAGATCGGCGCGCTGGCAGCCGGCGTGGTCCTCTCGCTCTCGCCGTACCGTTTCGAAGTGGCGGCCAAGCTGCGGCCGCTGCGGGACTTCTTCATCGTGCTCTTCTTCGTGCTGCTGGGGTCGCAGATGGTCTTCGACGGTTTCCGGGAGCAGCTGCCTGCCATCCTGGCGCTCTCCGCGTTCATCCTGGTCGGCAACCCGCTGATCGTGTTGGTTCTCATGGGGCTGCTGGGGTACGGCAAGCGCAACAGTTTCCGCGCGGGCCTCACGGTGGCGCAGATCAGCGAATTTTCCTTCATCCTCATCGCGCTGGGCATCCGTACGGGGCATCTGACTGCCGATATCCTGTCCCTGGTCACCTTTGTGGGACTTTTGACGATCGCGGGGTCCACGTACTTCATCCTGTACGCCGATGCGGTGTACCGGTGGCTGGAGCGGCCGCTCTCGCTCTTCGAGCGGCAGGGTCCCAAGGTGGATGCGCAGGCGTCGGTCGGCGGCGATGCCCACGACATCCTGCTGCTGGGATACGAGCGCATCGGACTCAACGTGCTGCACGCCCTGCAGCGATCCAGGCGGTCCTTCCTGGTGGTCGACTACAACCCGCAGACCGTCCAGTCGCTGGCGCAACAGGGGATCGAGTGCCGGTACGGCGACCTGGCGGACAGCGAACTGCTGGAGGAATTGAATTTTGCGGCGGCGAAGATGGTCGTCTCCACCATCCGCGATTTCGACACCACGGTGCTGCTGGTGCGCCGGGCGCGCGCGGCCAATCCCGACGCCATCATCATCGCGCTCTCGCAGCAGGTGGATCAGGCGTTGTACCTGTACGAGTCGGGCGCGAGTTACGTCATCACGCCGCAGTTCCTCAGCGGCTACCACACGTCGATGTTGATTGAAGAATACGGCCTGGATCTGCAGAAGTTCCTCACGGAGAAAGCCCGCCACATCGCGCACCTGGAGCGGTCGCGACCGCAGACTTCCTAGCGTTGGTCCTTGTCTGCCTGCCGGGCTGCTGACACACTGCGCGAGATGGATCTGCGGCTCTTCCTCGGCCTCGCCGGCTCCGCGCTGCTGATCGCGGGCGTGATCACTGCTTCGGTGCAGTGGAAGAACGGACTTTTTGCCGCGGGGAACGCGGGGATGTTTCTGTACGCGCTGCTGGGCTCCCTGGCGGGCGGCTCCGTCTTTTTCCTGATTCTTCAGATCTTCATTGCGCTCTCCACCGTCAGCATGCTGCTGCATATTCCGGATAGGTATGATACGACGATCCTCGCCGTCGGTGGGCTGGCCCTGGTCGGGTGGTCGCTCTCGCTCTTTGAAGGATTCCGTACGGCACTCTTCGTCATCGGTCTCGTGCTGCTGGGCATCGGCTTCGCGATGGATCCGGGTACCGTCAAGCGCGATCTGTTCCTGCTGCTCGGCAGCGCCGTCATCGCCACGTTCAGCTACCTGATGCGCGATTGGATATTCTTTGGGTTGAATGCGGTGTTTGCCCTCTTGTCGTTTGTGAATTTCTTGAAGACCGGCAACAGGCCCGTGAGGGCGGGGATAGGAAGAGAATGAGGGAATCAATACCGGGGTATTGAAGCAGCAGCAAGAGAACCGTACACTGCTGCGGCTTGTTCCTTTGCCAGTATTGCCACGGTAGCTCCCACCTTCGCCCCGTCACCATTGCATGGTGAGGGGTCTACGGTGGGCAGGCAGTCGGTTCGCATGCGTTCATTCTCATTTTCGTGCCACGGTAGCTCAGTCGGTTAGAGCGTGGGACTCATAAACCCAAGGTCGGCAGTTCGATTCTGCCCCGTGGCACCATCATCAAATCCCATAGTTTATAGCGGGAACGCATCTGCAGTCATGCTTGGCCCGTCTTCGCTGGTCACTCTGATGTTGCCAAGGCAACGGGGAGAACCAACCAACGAACGAACAAACGAATCAACAAACAAACGTCCGTCGTCCGTCATCCCCGCCACACGATGTACCCGATGTACAGGACGTAGAGGCCCAGCAGGATGGCGCCTTCGTAGCGGCGGAGGTTGAAGGTGCGGTGTCGCCGGTGCCAGAAGGCCAGGCGGTGGTGCACCTGGCCCTGGTGCAGCAGGAAGAAGAGGAAGACGGTGATGCCCACGACGGTGAGGAGATCGACGTTGAGCGCCGGCTGGAAGGGGAGGGGGCGGATGAGCGCGCTGAGCCCCAGGATCCAGAGGATATTGAAGATATTGCTGCCCACCACGTTGCCGATGGCGATGTCCGCTTTGCCTTTGCGTGCGGCGATGACCGATGTGGCCAGCTCCGGCAGCGAGGTGCCCACCGCGACCACGGTGAGGCCGATGAGTGCTTCACTGAGTCCCAGGCCCTGCGCGATGATTACGGCGTTATCCACCCCCAGTTTGCCGCCCGCCACCAGGCCGAGGAGTCCCAGCAGGAAGAGGAGCAACGCTTTGCCGGTGGGCATCGGTTTCTCTCCTTTTTCCTCGTCGTGGTTATTCTTGCTGATACTGACGGTGTAGAAGAGAAAAATCGCGAAGAATCCGATGAATACGATGCCATCTCCGCGCCCCAGTTCCGCCAAGGGGTAGCCGTCCAGCAGATGGTCATTGGCCATGACGAAGAGCATGAGGGCGGCCAGCAGACTGAAGGGGATTTCCTTGCGGACGGTACTGCTCTGCAGGACGAGGGGGGTCACCAGTGCCGTCGCGCCCAGGATCAGGAGGATGTTGGCGATGTTGCTTCCCACCACGTTTCCGATGGCGATGTCCGCGCTGCCCGAGATACTGGCGAAGAGGTTGACGACCAGCTCCGGCATCGACGTTCCGAACGAGACGATGGTGAGTCCGATGATCAGTTCCCCGATGCCCAGCCGCCGCGCGATGGACGAGGCGCCATCCACCAGCCAATCCGCTCCTTTGATGAGCAAGGCGAATCCAAGGATGAGAAGCGGGATGGCGAGGAACATGCACCGTATGCTACAGGGTCGCAGAGCGGCGACAAGAGCTTGTCGCAGAGCGCGGGATGCGTACCATGGGGCCATGCAACAGGACGACAACACGACCGATCCGGGACAGACCTCCGAGACGGCGCAGTCCGGGGGAAACGGCGGCGGGGCGCAGGGTTGGGATGCTCTGCAGGAGGAGCTGCGCAAACTGCGGGATCTGGCGGCGCGGGCGCAGGCGGATTTGCAGAACGCCAAGGCGCGGGCGGAGCGCGAGGCGGCCGATATCCGTACGTTTGCCACGGAATCGATCGTCCGCCGTTTGCTGCCGACCTTGGATAATTTCCAACGCGCGTTTCTGCATGTGCCGGAGGAATTGCAGGAGCACGAGTGGGTGAAGGGTGTGGCGGCCATTGAGCAGGACCTGATGCGCACGATGACCGATGCGGGACTGAAGCGAATGGACGCGATGGGTGCGGTGGTCGATCCGCAATTCCACGAAGTCCTCACGATGGGGCCGGGGCCGGAAGGAACGGTGACGGAGGTGTTTGAGGAAGGTTACATGCTGCACGGCAAAGTTTTGCGTCCGGCGAAGGTGCGGGCGGGAGAGGGGGCCGCTACGCGGAATGACCAAATCCCAAATCCCAATGACCAATAATCTGTGAAAGAGAGTTGGTCATTGGTGCTTGATCATTGGTCATTGTCCTTGATGCATTCCTGAAACTTCTCCCCCTTCTCTTCAAAATTCTTGAACATGCCGTAGCTGGGAGACGCGGTTGATAAGAGAACGATCGGAGGTGTGTTTGACATTTGTCCTTTGACATTTGTCCTTGTCTCCTTCGCAATCCTCACGGCTTCTTCCATCGATGCGGCGTCGAAGAGCCGGATGGGTGCGCCTGTCCTCTCGATGGCTTCCCGGATGCGCGGGCCGGAGCCGGGAAAGAGGATGACAGTGCGGACGGAGGAATGCGCGAGACGCCCCGCAAGCGCGGAAAAGTCGTACCCGCGGTCCTGCCCGCCCAGAATGAGCGTCGTCACTTTGTCTTCCAGTGCATCCAATCCGGCAATGGTCGATTCGGGAGTGGTGGAAATGGCGTCGTCGATCCACTCGATGCTGTCGACCACGCCCACGCGCTGCAGGCGGTGGGGGAGGCCGTGGAACGCTTTGACGGCTGCGATGATCGTGGCGTCCGGCACCCCGAGCTCCCGCGCCACCCGCGTGGCTGCGCCGATGTTGCGCAGGTTGTGCCGTCCGATGAGGTGCGTCTCCTCCAGCCGCACGGGCGCATCGTCTGCGGAAAAGGGAATCTTGCGCCCCGGGCCCTCCGCCGCGATGGCCGCCGCGCCCGGATCACCGGCGCAGAAGAAGGCGATATGATCGGGCCCCTGGAACCGCGTGATGTGCTTCTTGGCGTCCATGTAGGCGTCCAGTGAGCCGTGGTAATCGAGGTGTTCCGGGAAGAAGCTGGTCACGACGGCAATCGGCGGGCTCGTGGTCAGGTCCATCAGTTGATAGCTGCTCATTTCCAGGACGAACGTCACGCCTTCTTTCGCTTCTCCGATGTGGGCGATGGAGGGTTCACCGATGTTGCCGACGAGGTGGCTTGTGGCGATTGGCTGTTGGCTCTTGGCTTCTTGCTCCGTTGCCGATCGTTGCAGAATGGCGTGGATCAGGGACGATGTCGTGCTCTTTCCTTTCGATCCCGTCACACCGATGACGGAGGCGCCCCGGGCGAGGACGGTGTCGAGGAAGATTTGAGTCGAAGACGTGAGACGTGAGACGTGAGACGTGAGAATCGGAGAAGGGGGGATGCCGGGGGATTTGATGATCACGTCGAAGCGATCAAGGTCTGCAAGCCATTCTTTTCCAAGTTGCATTTCACATTTCTCATTTTGCATTTCACATTTCTCATTCTGATCCGCCACCGTGACGCGACAATCAATCTGCTCCCGTTCGATTGCTTCCAGCATCGCTTTCCCCTCCCGTCCGAAGCCGAGGATGCAGACAGACTTGCCGCTCAGTTCCTGGATGGTCATGACGGCAGGGCGGAACGGAATGCCTCCGGGATGGCATGGTCCCGGGAGGGGATGAGCAGCGCATTGATCATGGTATCCGCCGAGGGGAAGCGGTCGAGGGCTTCGGCGCGGAACATCTCCATGACGGGCGCCGTGTCCCATTCACCGCGCTCGTCGGCCAGGAGCAGCGCCGCGGCCGTCTCCTCCGGCGTGCCCACGCACTCGAACGGCTTGTGCCCCTCGATGCCCAGCAGTTCCCGGTACAGCGGGAGGAGTGCGGCATCCGCGAAGAGATCCCCGCCGAAGATGGCCAGCAGCTCTTTGCGGGGCAGGAAGGCCGAGAGCAGGGCGAAGCTGAAGGCGCACTTCGGACATTTTCCGCACCAGCGGTCGGCGCCCCCACCCCCTGCCCCTCCCCCGGGGGGGGAGGGGGGTTCTTTGGAGAGAATTTTCCAATTCTTATTGCAGCTCGTGAAGCGGTCGAAGTAGTGGGGATACTGCGCGAACATCTGCATGATGTGCAGCTCCGAGAGCGGCCGCAGCAGGCTGAAGACCGTGGTGTTGCCCGTCACGAAGCGCGCGAGGTACTCCTGCAGCATGCGCTCGAAGGCCAGGCTCTTGCTCCACTGATGGTTGACCATGGCGCCGCCTACTTCCACGTTGCCCTCCTCTGCGGAGCGCTCGTTACTGAAGACCGTGTGGGTGAAGCCGTAGAGTTCACCGAGGACGACCGAGAGAAGCGCCAGCAGTCCCGTGATGGGGATGTGGCCGTTGAGCGCGCCCCGGGCATTGAGGTCGAAGAGGGCGGGGGAGAGGTGCCGTTCCACGGTGAGGACCGGCTTGCGGGCTTCCTCCACGAAGCGGTCGATCAGCGGATGCCCGCCCACCCGCAGCAGCGTCATGTCGAAGCCGGCTTTGCGCAGCAGTTCGATGGTCACCGCCGAGTCTTTGCCGCCCCCGACGGGCACCAGGAGTCGTGGTGCGTCAGCATTTCGCATTTCGCATTTCGCATTTTGCATTTCCGTATCGGATTTACCTACGGGAAAATGGATCATTCCTTTCCCATCGATCTTGTTCTTGTAGAAAAACTCTCCCAGTCCCTGCTCGTAGACGGTGTTCCAGAAGGTGGCCTGCTCTTCGCGGAGTGCGCCGGAGCGGATCTCGATGGTCTTGGGCAGGCACGTCTTGTAGTAACTGATCCCCGCGATGAGGTGCAGGGCGAAGAGGGCGCGGTCAAGTGAGGGAGTAGGTTGTAGGGGGTAGGTTGTCGTGACAGGCAACGTCAGGGTTTCCGTAAAATGAACCTCGTCATCCAGGCTGTAGCGCAGTTCGATCTTCCCCGCAGCGGGATTGAATGCATAGGAATCGAAGATGAAGCGGTCGTAGGTCTTCATGCGGGCAGCATACCCGATGCCGCGACGCAGCGTCAGGGGGGGCGTTTCCTGAGAAAATAAAATTTGTACAGAAAACTGTACAAAACGGTTTTCGAAGGAGAGAATGTACCGTTATGCCGGAACATGAGCCGCCCGCCGATGCAGTTGTCCCGCCACTCTCGCCGGAGAGCGTGGAGGCAGCATTCCGGAGGGTGATGCAGGAGCGAATGAAGGATTGGAGCAGGGAGCAGATATTCATTCTTCTCACTGATTGGCGCAGAGTCACGGACCTGTGCGATCTCGTGCAGGCGGTGAGTCAGGAAACTGGAGCTCCTCTGGGGGATGTGTATCAAGCGGCCAATCGCATCGCTGCAGAGCTCCGGCTGCAACGAAAGATGCGACATCGACAGGATGCGGCTGCGAGCGAAGAGCAGACCACAATCGCCGAAAAGGGAACTTCCATTCCGGGGGAGGAGGGGTAGCGTATGTACATGCGTTGCTGTGACATTAGTGATGATGAAATCTTGCGTACTTATAATGAAGTGCAAGTACAACACCAAAGCGATCCAGGATTTGATGGCTTCTCCGGTCCTATTCGCGTATTTGCATTAGTTCAATTAACAATAATACAACTTGGGTTAAAAAAAGAGGAAAGTGCGATTGCTCTCCGCATATACCTTGTACTGAGACAGCGGAATGGCGAGGGTATGGCTCACGCTCCCTTTCCATGCTGCACAGGAGGGGGATCGCAGTGTGCAGACCAATGTCCCTTCTACGCCCCTCAAAGCAACTCACACAGAAGCGATGAATCAAAGCTTCTGACAATGACTCATGAAGCAGCTATAGAAGGGTCTGCTTTGGCAACTGCATAATGCAACAACTGCAGGGGTCTGGGGTGTCCGAAGTCGCCTGAATGCTGTGTGATCGATTATCAATCATGCTAGTATGGCGCAGGTAGATGTTTTTGCCCTGGTGGCGGAATTGGTATACGCGCGCGACTCAAAATCGCGTTCCCGCAAGGGATTGTGGGTTCAAGTCCCACCCATGGCACCATTCGTCGCCATGAACCAGAATGGTTCATGGCTCCGCATGGCAATTCGTTTCGTTGAGCGTGTTCAGTACGTCCACCCGTCATCTATGGGGGCGGCGGAGTCGTTTTGCAGGATGCCGCCCGTGCCGTTGAGGAATCCGTCTCCGTCCTGCGTCCGCCGGGCCGCGCCCGCCACCTGCGCGCCCAGCGTGTCTTCCAGCGCGTCCAGGATGCGGTCGTCATCCCCCACGTAGAGGACGACCAGGCGTCCGCTGCGGAAGATGTGCGGATCGCCCTGCCACGTCATCTGGGTAGACCCGATGGTCCGTGCATCGGATGAGACGGCAGTGAGATCGCGTTCCGCCGCATTCTCCGTGGGATATTCGAAGACCTGCAGCGTCGCATTCTCCACCCGCAGTTCCGTGCCGGTCGCCTGCAGGAACGGGCGGCTGACGGTCTGCCCCACCGTGACGGCGAGTCCTTCGTTGCGCAGTTCTTGCGCCAGCTCCTGCGGAGTGTCGATCGTCTCGAACGGGTCGCCGAAGAAGTCATCGACGACGGTGGCGCCCGTCTCCGTGCCGTCATTGGTGACATCGCCGGTCAGGTCGCATCCCGCCAGGGCGATGAGAAAGAAGGGGAGCAGTGCGGCCGATGCTGTGCGGGGGGTGATCTGCATGGAAGAGGGGGAAAGAGTGATCGGATGTCCGTCACTGTAGACGGATGAACGGTGCCGCTTTTACATCCTCCGCTTGTCCCGCGCGCGGCGCATCGGTACTCTCGGGTCATGTATGACGTCCTGATCGTCGGTCTGGGCTGCGCCGGCTACACGGCAGCCATCTACAGCGCCCGGTACAAATTGCACACCTTTATCGTGGGGGCGGAGGAGGGCGGACTGGGCATGACGGCGGCGGAGGTCGGCAACTGGCCGGGAACGCAGGAGATTGCCGGACCCGACCTCATGCAGTCGTACAAGGATCATGCGCTCAGCTTTGAAAACGTCACGCACAAGAACGCACGGGTGACACGGATCGAGAAGAAGACCGGATCCTTCGCGTTGCATCTGGATGACGGGCAGACCGTAGAGGGAAAGGCGGTGATTCTGGCCATGGGATCGAAGAAGCGGCACCTGGGTGTGCCGGGGGAGGAGGAACTGGCGGGGAAAGGCGTGACGTACTGCGCGACGTGTGATGCATTTTTCTATCGAGGCAAAGATGTGGCGGTCATCGGGGGAGGAGACTCCGCAGTGGAGGGGGCGGCGATCGCAGCGCAGGTGGCGAAAACCGTGTACCTCATTCACCGGCGCGACACCTTCCGCGCGGAGCCGTACTGGATCGATGAAGTGAAGAAGAAGGAAAATGTCGTCTTCGTGCTGGAGCGGTCCGTCCGCGAGATCGTCGGAACGGAGCGTGTGACGGGCGTGCTCCTGAATCAGCCGTTTGACGGCAAGGAGAGCATCGCGGTGGACGGCGTTTTCATCGAAGTGGGGGCCGATCCCGCCACGGAACTGGCGCAGGAGGCGGGATGCAACGTGGATGCAAAAGGATACTTGGCGGTGGATGCGGGGATGCGTACGTCGGTGCCCGGGATCTTCGGCGCCGGGGACATCACGAACGGGAGCAATTACTTCGCGCAGTTCGCCACGGCGGCGGGGGAGGGGGCGGTGGCGGCCAATAGCGCATTCGGCTATGTGCAGGGGAATGGCGGCGGGGAGGGGAAGGGATGGGTGGAGGGGGGATGAACGAGAATGACCAATTCCCAAATCCCAATGACCAAGCTTTTTTCATGAGAATTGGTCATTGGTCATGGGTGCTTGGTCATTGACGACATATTCTCTTGTCACCAGCAAATTTGTCCTTACAATGCCCCCACTATGCCACGCGGAAAGCGCACCGTTTTCACCGTCACCAGCGCCGAGACCGGCATGCGCCTGGGAACCATCCGCTTGCACAAGCAGGATAAATTGGGCCGTTCCTGGAAGGAGCACGCCGCCAAGCTGAAGAAGTACGATCCCCGCGTGCGCCGCCGCGTGGAGGTGAAGCTGAAGGAAGAGAAGCACTCATCGTGAGGAGGCGTGTGACTGCGTCATCGAATAACCGAGTAACAGGGGTGGATTTTTCATTCGGCGCCTTTTCCAGTACGCTTCTCCTATGTCCGCAGAGATCTACCGCGAGGCGGCGGCTATTCTCGTGCTGCGTCCCAGCGACTACACCATGCCGCGGAAGGGCGGGATGGAACTGCTGCTGCTCCACAAGCCGCGCCGTCGTGATGCCTGGCAGCTGCCCCAGGGCGGGATGGAGGAAGGGGAGACGGTGGAGCAGTGCGCCGTGCGGGAGCTGCGGGAGGAGGCGGGGCTCAGGGGTGTCACGGTGATCGGCGAGAGCCACCGGATCTACCAGTACGATTTCCCGGCATCGTTCCGCCGCTTCCGTCCCGATCACATCAAGGGGCAGCGGATCCGCTTCGTCTTCGCGCTGGTGAGCCGGGAGGCAGAGGTGCGGGTGGACGGCGTGGAGATCGACCGGCACCAATGGATCGTTCCGTCGCAGTTGCCCCGTTACATCAAGCGCACGGAGTACCGCGCCATCGTCGAGGGGCTGGTCGCCGAAGCGGTAGCCCTCATCCGTCATGAATCCTGATGCGCATCCTCCGTCTCCAGCTCGAGCAATTTCGCAATTATTCTGCGCAGGACATCGTCCTGCCCGATGGGAAGGTGCAGCTCTTCCTGGGGCCCAACGGCAGCGGCAAGACGAACCTGCTGGAGGCCGTGTCCGTCCTCTCGCTGGGCAAATCCTGCCGCGGTCGCGACGACAGCGAAATCGTGCAGTGGGACCGGCCGTTCTTCCGGCTGATCGTGGAGGTGGAGAGTGATGCGGGGGAGCGCAGCCGCCTGGAGGTGGTGCGGGAACTTGCGCCCCGCCGCCGTGCCGCCGCCTTCCACAACGACGTGCAACTGCCTCCTGCCGCCCTGGTGGGGACGCTGCCGACGGTCATCTTCCTCCCGCAGGAGCTGGAGCTCTTCACGGGGCCGCCGGCGGGGCGCCGCCGCTTTCTGGACCAGTTGCTCAGCCAGGCGGATCGCGCGTACGTGCCGGCGTTCGCCGCCTACCAGCAGGTGCTCAAGCAACGGTCTGCCCTGCTGCGGCAGATCGCCGATGGCCGGCAGCAGGCCTCCGCCCTCGATCCGTGGGATGCGGAGGCCGCGGCAAAGGGGGCGGTGCTCACGGCGGCTCGGCTGCGCCTGCTCTCCGCCCTGGATGCGCCCTTTGCCCGCGAGCTGCGGGAACTGGGGGAATCGTGGGAGGGGGTTTCTCTCCGGTACGAGCGCACGTCAGCGGGCACATCCCCCGGGGACATCGCGGAGGAAATGCGGACGCTGCTGCGGGAACGGCGGGAACGGGACATCGCGCTGCTGGCCACCACCGCGGGGCCGCACCGGGAGGACTGGCAGATCCATGTGGGACAGCGCCCGCTGCCGAGCTTCGCTTCGCGCGGGCAGGAGCGGACGGCGGTGGTGGCGCTGCTCCTCCTGGAAGTCGCCTATCTGCGGGCGCGGCGCGGCGAGCGGCCGGTCATCCTCTTCGATGACGTCTTCTCCGAGCTCGACGACGCTCACCAGCAGGCTCTCTTGCACCGGTTGACGGATTGCCAGGTGCTGATGACGGCGGTGCGGGTGCCGGAGGAGGCGGAGGGGGCGACGGTGTGGCG
>CAYZGJ010000006.1:0-26246 GCA_964478005.1 uncultured Candidatus Peribacteria bacterium | reverse complement strand
CGGATGATCTCGAGCGTCGTCTGGATGACCGTCAGGTTCATCAGTCCCAGGAAGTCCATCTTCAGGAGGCCGAGTGCTTCCAGCGGTTTGGCGCTGTACTGCGTGATGATGGTGTGTTCGTCCTTGGGAGCACGCTGGAGCGCGGTGTAGCCGGTGGCGGGCTCCGGCGTGATGATCACCCCGCAGGCGTGCACGGAGACGTGGCGGGCCTTCCCCTCCAGCTTGAGCGCGTTGTCGATGACCTTGCGGTAGAGCTCGTTGCTCTCGTACACGGCCTTGAGCTCGGCGGTTTCCAGCGCGTCGCGCAGCTTCACGCCCGGCCGCTCGGGAATGAGCTTGGCCAGCGTGTTCATCTCCAGGAACGGGATGCCGAAGGAGCGCCCCACGTCCTTGACCGCCGCGCGCGCCGCCAGCGTCCCGAAGGTGCAGATCTGCGCTACGCGGTCCGTGCCGTACTTGTCCCGGACGTACTGCAGCACCTCGTCGCGCCGGTTATCCGCAAAGTCGAGATCGATATCCGGCATGGAGATGCGCTCGGGATTGAGGAACCGCTCGAAGAGCAGGCCGTGCGCGATGGGGTCGACGCCGGTGATGCCCAGGCAGTAACTCACCAGGGATCCCGCCGCCGAGCCGCGACCGGGCCCGACGGTGATGCCGCGCCGCTTCGCTTCGTTCACGAAGTCCTGCACGATGAGGAAGTAGCCCGCGAAGCCCACCTGCCGGATGACGGAGAGCTCGTACTCCAGACGTTCCCGGAGCGCGGGAGTGGGGTCGGCATAGAGCCGCGCGAAGCCCCGTTCGGTCAGCTCCGTGAGGTAGGCCTCCTCGGTCTGCCCTTCCGGGACGGGGAAGCGGGGGATGCGGTACTCACCGAAGGTAAAGGACGTCGTGCAGCGGTCCGCAATGACCCGGGTGTTCTCCAGTGCCTCGGGCACGTGCGCGAAGGCTTGCTCCAGCTCCGCGAAGGGGCGCATGGAGTAGTCGGCGTCGCGCATGGAGAAGCGGCCGGGGTCTGCGACGTTCGCGCCCTTCTGGATGCAGAGGAGGATATCGTGGGCTTCGGCGTCCTCGCTGCGGCAGTAGTGGCTGTAGCAGGTGGCGACGAGCGGGACATTGAGTTCCTTTCCGTACCGGATGAGCTGCTGGTTGACCTCCGCCTGTCCGGGGACGCCGGGCAGATCGATGAGTTCGAAGTAGACGTTGTCCGGGCCGAACCAGCCGCGGTACTGCTCGACGAGTGCGCGGATGCGGTCGCCGTCCTCCGCGAGCGCCGCCTGCGCCACGGCTCCCGAGAGCGGTCCCGTGAGGGCGATGAGCCCTGTCCCGTACTGCTCCAGCAGCTCCGCATCCACGCGCGGCTTGTAGTACATCCCGTCCAGCGCCGCGACGGTCGCCATCTTCAGCAGGTTCTCGTAGCCCTCCTGGGTCTCGCACAGCAGCGTCAGCGGGAAGCTCTTGGTATCCGTGCCGCTCTCGCGATCCGTTCGCGTGCGCGCAGCGACGTAGGCGTCCACGCCGAGGATGGTCTGCAGCCCGTGCTTCTGCCCGTACTGGTAGAATTCGATCAGCCCGTGGAGGTAGCCCTTGTCGGCCAGCCCCACCGCGGTCTGTCCCAGCTCCTTCGCCCGCAGGACAATCTCCTCGGGCCCCGGCAGCGCCTCGAGCAGGGAGTAGGTGGAGTGGCAGTGAAGGTGGACGAAGTCTTCGGGCTTCATATGCGCATCATACCTGATTCTCCCGGGCGTGCTCGTTACCGCTGATGCGCCGCCAGCCTGCGATCCAGTCGCTCCAGTACACGCAGGAGGAATGCGCGCAAGCGGGGATTTTGGGTGATGCGACTTTCGATTCTTGCGGCCAGTCTCTCACGTACCGGTGACACTATTCCCGTCGGTGCGGGCGGGAGAGTGCGGGAAGAAAGCACGGGAGAGGCAGCGGGCAGACGATCGATGGTTGGCGTCGGTTTATTTCTGCAGTTACTCCCCCGACAGCCGCCGGAAAGTGCGGTCGGCACTGCTGCTTCATTCGCACGTCCGCTCAGCGGTCGCCAGTCCGTGCGGACTTTGAAATCAGCGGTATCGCAGGAGTTTTGGTTGTTGCAGTGGAAGACGATCCATCCGATATTCTCCCCCCATGCGTACCCGGAGAAGGTGCCGGATGCATCAATCCTCACACCGGCGTGTGGGGGGTCAAATTGGATCCATCCCAGATTTTCGCTCCACGCGTATCCGCCGAGCGTTCCTTCGCCATTGTTCGTCACCTTGTAGTCCACCGTCCCGCACGATGCGGTGTTTGCGCAGTTCAGCGAGATCCAGCCGACGTTTTCTCCCCATGCATAGCCTGTGAGGGCGGCATCGGTAATCTGTACGTTTCCTTCTATGGTCCCGAAATCGATCCATCCGACGTTTTCACTCCATGCGTAGCGGTGGGTTGCGTCGATGACACCTGCTGCGGCAGACGAATGCACAGTTTCTGTGGAGAGAAACGCAAGTAAGCAGATGAACAACGAAAGCATGAAAGGCATACATCAAGGTGAGGGTCGGACGCAGCGGATATTACTCGTTCCTGTTTTTGCAGTATAATTGGTACGTCCATAAAAGAATTCAACACGCCATGCACTTGTGGGTAAATTGGATACTGTTGTTGATGACCAATAAATAAAGAGTGTTCCGATTGTGTCCAAATTATCCCATGCCCCATCAATGTATGCTTGCATCAACTGTTTTTGATTTGGCAAATACCAACCCGGATGATCAGAGCATAGTTCACTAGCCGTTCGGGAATTGTTATTTATGCCGCTGTTGTTCCACGTATAGGTAAGGGGTGCGCTATCAGAAAATGAGGTACATCCCACTTCATTACAGGGCAGGCTCCAGAGCAGCCCCGTTGACTCATCTTTGGCATCGGCACCAGGATCATCCGTGCCACAATAATCGTTGCCTGCAGTGCAGGGGGTCCACGTTCCTGCATAGCGATCCGCAGGCGGCCCCAAGGCATTATTATAGTCATCAGCACCTCCGTTAGCTTGTGAACCGCCGGTGAACGCACCGCTTGTCCCATTCCACATATTCCCCAGCAACGTTCCCTTTACTCCCAAATAGGTCGTTCCACTCGCCACTTTGGCTGCGTCAATCGTCGGTATCGTATTGTATAATTCCGTTAGAGAGTACAATGATGCGGCGGGAGCTCCCGAGGGAGCGAATGCGTGATTGCCAGCAGTGGCGGGTGCATTCGTGGTCAAGCGCGTGTAGATGTCGCTCAACGTGTAGCTCGTTGCCGCGGGGTTTGCGGCAGGCGAGAGGGGGCCGGCGGAGACGACGCCGATCAGGAAGAGGAGAGAGGTGGATGTGAAAAGGACGGTGAACAGGAAACGGAGGCGGTGCATGCGATCAATCCTACAAACGATTTGATACACGCAGCAATGAATCGGGGTTGACGGAGAATATCGATCGCGTAATGGCAAGTGCATCCCCCGGTCGCATGGGGGGCATCATAGCGGATTCCATTCCGAATGCTTGGTCTTCTCTGCAGCTTCGCTATGCTGGCACCCATGTCCCACTTCTTCTCTCCTACCTACATCATCGCTGTGCTGATTGCGATCGCGGTGCACGAGGGGGCGCACGCGTGGATGGCGCGGCAACTGGGGGATCACACGGCCGAGGATGCCGGGAGATTGACCCTGAATCCGATTTCCCACCTCGACCCGCTGGGCGCGCTGATGTTCCTCTTCGTGGGATTCGGGTGGGCCAAGCCGGTCCCGGTCAATCCGTTGCATTTCAGGCACCCCAAGCGCGACATGGCGCTGACGGCCTTTGCGGGACCGGCCAGCAACTTCCTCCTCGCACTGGGCGTCTTCGTGGCGCTGTCGCTCCTGAGCGGAACGTCCCCGCTGTCGATCGGCGGCCTGCTGCGCGATGCGGAGGCCGCGACGCCGGTCCTCACGGTCAGCCTGCGCATCCTGCGCGACCTGCTGTTCGTCAATCTCGCGCTCATGGCGTTCAACCTCTTCCCCGTGGCGCCGCTCGACGGGTCCTCGGTGCTGCGCATGTTCATCCCGCTGCGGTACGAAGCGCGCTACGAGGACTTCCTGCGGATCGGCCCGTTCGTGCTGCTGGGGCTCATCCTCCTCGAAAACTTTCTCCCCGTCCGCATTCTCTCGGTGTGGGTGTTCGGCATCATGCAGGCGGTGCTGAGCTTCTTCGCGTCGGTGATGTTCTTCCTGTGAAGATGGCGGGTCGGGGGAATCCGAAGACGTTCCAACGGAACGTCTTTACAGTGCCGGCGTGGACAGGGGTTGTTCGGTGGGCGCCGGCGCGGGCTGTGTGATGGGGGCGGAGGGCGGATCGGCGACAGGTTCCTGCGGAGCGGGCGTCATGGGTGGCGGCTCGGCGGGGGCGGGGGTGGAGGAGGGCACTGCCGTCGGGGCGGACGAGGGAGGCGGTTCGGTCGCGGCCGGGATGGAGGAGGGCGCGAGGGTTCCCGTGCCGTGCGTCACTTCCTCTTCTTCCTCTTCCTCCTTTTCCTCTTCTTCCTCCTTTTCTGCTTCCCCCGGCACGGGCATCGGCGCGTCGGTATGCAGGGTCTCCTGGGTGGGCAGCATCGACGCATCCACTTCGATCGTGACGAGCGCGTGCCAGGCGAAGGAAACGGGCGTCAGCGCGGCGTGCTGCAATTCGATGGTGAAGCCCGTGGCGGTCACCGCGTGCAGCCGCCAGGCGCCGGTCACGAAGTCCTCCGGCGTGGCGGTGACGATGGGGATCGTGGTGAAGCCGGTGCCGAAGCGGACGGTGACGGCGCTGCTGCCAGCGGGGATTGCGGCCCGACCGGCCTGTTTCGCCGGGAGACGCAGTTCGTCGTGGATCTCCACGATGCCGAAGAAGCGGCTGAGCCCCTGGATGGTCACGTCGCCCAGGAGGTGCAGCGAGCGCTCCACGATCACATCCGCGATGGCGAGGGCGCCGCTGGCAAAGCGGATCGATCCCGTGCCCATGCGGAGTTCCCCGTCCAGGATCAGTGCTCCGTCGATACGCGAGCCCGATCCCGCCGCGATGCGTCCGGCGCGCACGGTGCTCTCCACGTCGATGGATCCGGGCACGTAGAGTTCACGCAGCACGAGGGAGCCATCCACGTAGAGGTCGCCGCCGATGCGCGCGTCGGTGCCGACGATCAATGTGTCGCGCAATTCCAAGGATGTGCCGCGCAGGGTGGCATCCGTGGGCGGTAGAGACGCGACATTTCCCGTCTCTACCGCGCCCGATCCCGATTCCCCGTCCGGCCCCATCGGTCCCGCCGCCCCCGAGCCGGAGAGGATCGACCGCAAGGATGCGATGTCCTGCCGCAGGGCGTCGGTCTGCCGCGCGACCTCCTCCGCGATGGCGTCGCGGACGGCGAGCGCATCGATCTCCGCCTGTACCGATGCCGCAATGCGTTCGTCGACGGTGAGGTCGCCCAGAGCCTCGCTCACCATCAGACGCATTTCGTCTTCGATCTCCATCGCCGCGATGCGCGCGACAATCTTCTCCTCCACGGCCTCCACGGTGAGGGATTGATTGCGCCGGGAGATCAGCACGTTGATCGTGCCTTCCCCCGCCTCCAGAGGCTCGAGCGCGACGCCCACCGTGCTCTCGCCTGCCATGGCTTTCCGCGCCGTGCCGGGGACGGGCCCCGCCGTCAGGCTGTCGCCGGGTCGGATCGGCCCTCCCGCATCGGTGACCCGCGCCGGCACTTGTCCGATCAGTCCTACCAGTGCGTACCCGGGAGGCCGGATGCCGTCGAGTCCCCAGAAGGCGTTGCCCACGAAGGCCGGCTTGGTGGAGATGATTCCCATCACCTGGGGGTCGCCGTCGCGGTCGCAGCGCTGCACGGTATTCCGCTGCTCTATGGCGATGCATACCACTTCGCCGGGCAGGAGACTGTCGCGCGAGGCGAACCATTCGGCGTAGTCGGCGCCGCCGCCCTGCACGGTGCCGTCCGCCCGCACGTCGCCGTCGGATTCCACGCGGAAGACGGTGTTGTCCGTCGATCCGACGTTACTGAGAATGCGGAACACGTCGGTGTTACTCGTGTTCGTCTCCGCTTTCAGCGTGAGCTGGGCAGTGCCCGACCGGAAGAGCTTCACGTCGAAGGTGTTGGCGTAGCCGAAGAGGAGGTGCGGATTGCCTGCGGCATTATTGGAAGGCATCGAGATGCGCAGGCCGGGCTGGGTGGTGGCCAGGGAGCGGATGTCGAGCGCGATGCCGTTTCCTTCCTGCACGATGCGCGCTCCGGGACTGGTTCCCTTCTGCAGGACGACCAGTCCGCCGCTGGAGGAGAGGCCGTTGCCGGCGTGCAGCAGCGAACCGGAGACGGTGCCCCGCACGTGGAGCAGGGGGGTTGCGACAGGCGCGTGTGTGTTGCCGTTCTGGATCACGAGTGCTCCTGTCATCGTGTCGCCGCCGACGTTCACGTACAGCGAGTCGGCCGTGCTCTGCGTGATGCCGCCTCCTCCCCCGCCATCCTCCCCGCAGGCGAACTGGCCGTTGTTCCAAACCAGTTTCCCCGTGACCGGATCGCAGTTGGTCAGCCCTGCGCCGTAGAGGGACGCGCCCGAGAGCGTGCCGAGGACGAAGAGCGAGCCGTCCGTCGTCAGCGTCTGCGCAGCGGAGCGGTAGAGCTTCACGTCGAAGGTGTTGGCGTAGCCGAAGAGGAGGTGCGGATTGTTGACGGCATTGTCCGTCGGCATGGAGATACGCAGGCCGGGGTTGCTCGTCGCCTCGCTGTCGATGTCCAGAGCGATGCCGTTGCCCTCCTGCACGATGCGCGCCCCGGGGTTGGTTCCCTTCTGCAGAATGAGGAGTCCGCCGGAGGACGAGAGCAGCCGGTCGGCGTGCAGGACGCTGCCCGAGATGGTGCCCGGCGTGCGGATGGCCAGCCCGCCGGTGTTCACCAGGAGCGATCCCGTGGTGACGTTGGCGCGGTCCGTGCGGAGGAGCTGCGTGGAGTCGAGCCCGTCGATGCGGTCGGCGTTGTGCGCGTAGGGGACGGATCCCATGCGGCGGCGCGGGCTGAAGACTTCTTCGTACGTGCCGTCATTGCCCGGATCGAATTCCACTTGCAGGTAGAGACTGTCGGTGTTGAAGTTCACATTTGTCATCGGGACATGCGTGCCGAGCGCGACGGAGAAGAGGCCGCCCTGCATCGCCACGCGCTGCGTCGCCTGGTTCCACGTCTCGGTCCACAGGAGCGTCCCGTTCGTCGCGCTGTCGTAGATCTTGAACTGCATGTTGTAGCTCCCGTCCTCCACCGGGGAGCCGCCGATCAGGCTGACTTTGCCCTGGTAGTGGATGGGTTTGTAGATGCCCGCGGCTGCCAGCGCCCCCTCGGGCAGGAGCTGCCAGCAGAGCGCGAGCGTGAGGAGGAGCAGCTCGATCGCGCGACGCACGTCCGCTGCCGCGCCGTCCGCGCGCCAGGCATCCAGCCGGTGGCGGAGCAGGTCAGGGAGCATCGGAAGGGGTGAGGGCGGGGACGTAGGTGACGGATGCAGGGAGGGGAGGCGGATCGGCGTCCGCCCGGGCGCGTTCCCACAGGATCGTCCAGGCGAAGAGGCCGATGAGCGCGACATTGGCCAGCACACTCGTCAGCGCGATGTGCCGGCGCAGGAGGGGCCAGTGCCTCCGCTGGAAGCGGCACCAGAAGCAGGGGCAGGCGGAGGCGGCTTCCGGCACCGGCAAGAGTGTTCGGTCTGTCGACGGTGCCGTGCGCTCGGCATGCGCATGACGCTTGCGCCAGTGCAGCGGGGTGGGGGCGAAGTACAGGCACTCCTGCTCGATGATCCGTCCGACGGTCGAGCTCGAGACGCTCAGGTTGTGGTCGATGCGCAGGCGCTCGCTGATCTGCTGCTTGCCCAGGAGCGGTTCGGCCTGGCGGTAGGCGCGGATGAGCGTCCGGACGGCGGGCGCGACGCTGTCGCCGCGTGGCGCGTGCTCGGGCGGCCGGTCTTCCAGGCTCGTGAGGTCGCGCACGTCGAAGCGTTCCAGCCAGCGGTGAAACGTGGCCCGCGCGATGCCGAAGCGCGCGCAGGTCTCCGTCACGGATGCGCCGTGCTCCACGAAGTGCGCGATCCATGCCAGCCGCTCGCGCGCCTGGGGGCTCAGCCGCTTTGCGGCGGGAGAGGCGAGGGCGTCGCGCAGGGATTGGCGGGACGGAAGGTGCACGTGTGGGTGTGGGTATGAGGGTCGTACGGATGTTTCCGATTAGTATAGCACAATGGTGTCGGGGCACCAAGCAAAAAGTTCTCTGCCACGGACAGAGGGGCGGAACGGGACCGGCTCCTGCCGCAGGGCGCATTTCCCACCCTCCGTGTGCGTGCCGGCTGCTTGGGGCCGTCTGCAGCGGTTGCGCCAGCGGTGATCCGATGTCCGGAGGTATCTGACCCTTCGTCCGCCGGCGGATCTTTCGTGTTGCTACAGCTGGATGACCGGCACGTACTCCTGCTGTCCGTCGAAGCGGAGGAAGGGGAGGGGTTGGGGCTTCTCCCCCGTGATGCTGGCGGTGAGACGGGCCAGGGTGCCTTCCAGGGTACGGTTCCAGCGGATGGCAGCGCCGTTGTACGCTTCCAGGAGCCCGGCAACGGGGCTGTGATTCTCGATCCGCTTCCGGAAATCGGACGGCCAGCCCGTGGGAGGAGGATTGTTCGTCAGGTCCCACAGGGCCATCTGGAGACCGGAGATGTTGCGGAGGACGGCTGCCAGCGGCAGATCGTCGCGCAGGACATCCCGCGCGGCGAGTGCGGCGCCCGCGGCGGGTCGTTGCGGGGAGAGGTGGCCCGCGGCCACCAGGGGTACGATTTCTTCTTCAACGATGGCGACGTAGGCATCGGCTGCTTCCCGCGCGCGCCGGTCGGCTTCGTGCAGGAGAGCGGCGGCGGCACGCTGCTGCAGGATGATGCCGCCCACCGCCGCGATGGTGAGGACGAGGAGGGTGAGCGGGACGAGGAAGCGCTTCATGGGTGGGGAGGAATCGGATGCAGCGTATCAAGTTGCCGGCCGTTTTCAATGATGACCTCGCCTTGCGGGATGCACGGTCCTCCCCGTACACTGCACCCCTGTCATGCGCCTCTTCGTTTCCCTGCTCATCACCGTCAGCCTCCTGTCCGTCGCCGTGCCGCCCCCTGCCGTCGCGCAGGACCGCGCTCCCCAGCGCCCGGCCTCTCTTCGCGTGAACCTGCAGGAGGACATGCCGGATGTGAACGATTTCCTCGTGGGGCCGGCGCGCTTCTTCCTCTCCCTGCCGCCGGGCGGGGAGGAGACGGTGGAGATCCAGATTACCAATCGGGAAGGTTCCCTCGCCGCCTATGATCTGACGACTGAAGATTTCGCATCCGGTCCGGATTTGGAGGGTCTTCCCATGTTCTTCCAATCCAGGGATGAGGGCCCCTACCCCGCCCGCCAATGGATCACGCCGGAGGCGGATCGTTTCGAATTGCGCCACGGGGAGCGCGCGTTCATCCGGGTGACGGTGCGGGTGCCGGAACACGCGGAAGCCGGCGATCACCAGGCGGCGCTGATATTCACGCGGGACGTGGCCTCCCAGCCGGTCAGCGGTTTCACCATCGTCTCCCGCGTCGCGGCGCTCTTCATCATCACGGTCGAGGGGGACGTGGTGCGGGACGGGTCGGTGGACCGCCTGGCGCCGCTGCGGCGGATCTTCTGGTTCCTGCCTGCCACGGTGCGCCTGACGGCGGAGAACCGCGGCACCGTCCATATGGCGCCCCGGGGGGCCATCCGCATCCGCAACGTCTTCGGCATTCCGGTGGACTCCCTGTCCGTTCGGGAGTGGTACATCCTGCGCGAATCCTCCCGCAGTCGTTCCTTCGACTGGAAACCGCGCTTCGCGCTGGGGTACTACACCGCCACCACCGATCTGACGGTCTTCGGCGATCAGCCCGTCCCGCCGCTCACGGCATCGTTCTGGGTGATTCCCATCGTGCCGGTGGTACTGCTCCTCCTGCTCATCTTCCTCGTCTCGCTCCTGGTGCAGCTGTTCTTCTCGCGCTTCGAACTGCGGCGCAAGCAGCCAGACAGCACGGAATCGGCCGGAGATTGATGGAACGAGCGTTGTGTGCTAGAATGATGTGATTGCACACACCCCCACACCCTGACCGAAGCGGCGCGCGCCGCACCGTTCTCGCGGGGAGCTTCCTCGCCCTACTGGCAGTGCTGGCCGTGCAGGTGTCGCTGCCGTCCGGATTGCTGGGGCAGGTGAGCGACAGCGAATCGGTGGTGGTGAGCGTGGACGTGATCGCGGAGAGCGACGTGTTCGCCATCGATGTCATCGCCATTCCGGAGAAGCGCATCCCGCCATGGGGCAACGATTCGACGCTGCTGACCATCGAGGTGCGCGCGCCGGGATCGACGACGCCGCTCTATGCCACGCAGGTCGAGACGGACCAGAACGGCGGCTACAGCGGGGCGCTGCTCGTGGGCGTGGCCCCCGGCACCTACGACCTGACGGCCAAGGGCTATTCGCACCTCCGCCTGAAGAAGTCGCTGGTGGAGCTGTTCAACGGCGCACGGGTGGACTTTTCCGAGAACCGGACGATCTTCCTCCTCTCCGGCGACGTGAACTTCGAGCACGGCGACAACTACGTCAACGGCATCGACCTCTCGTTGATCGTGGCGGATTTGCTCGGATCTACGGTGCGCTACGACCTCAACCGCGATGGACTGGTCAACGGGATCGATCTCTCCAACGCTGTCGCCAACCTTCTCGTCTTCGGTGATGCGTAGCCTTGTCATCCGCTCCGGCCGGTCTGTGGACGCCCGCCGATGCGCGTCACGTTTGTCCGGCACGATGTACGGTTTGCTTGTCACTTCGTTCGTTGCGCTGCTGACGGCCGGATCGCTGGGGTTCGGTGTGGAGCGGACGCAGGCGGCCGCGGGGCAGTACCTGAAGCTCGCAGCATTCGATAAGGGGCTGGTCTTCTACGAGGGGCGCTGCTTCCGCATGGATTTCCTCATCCAGACCGATTCGCTCAACGCCAACTCCGTGGACATCGATCTCCCCTACGACCCCGCCTACGTGCAGCCCTTCTCCGACGGCGAGTGCACGTCGCCTGCGACGCGCATCCACTCGACCGGGCTCTTCCCTGCGATGCCGGCGAACATCGTGGGCGCCGACCGCATCCTCGTAACGGCGTACGATCCTTCCGGGACCGATCCGGTGAACACCGGTCCCGCGCCCGCCGACGCATCGCTGGGGTACATCTACTGGAAGGTGATGCAGCCCAACTCCGCTTTTCCCCTCCATTACAACTTCACCTACGGCCCCTACAACACGCTCGACACGAACATGGCGGAGAACAACGGAAACGGGACGGACGTGCTCGACGGCGTGGAGAATGTCGTCTTCGATTTCCGGCCGGACACGACGCCGCCGTACTTCACGCCGGTGATCCCCCTGGACGGTGCCACGGGCGTGTCCGTCACGAGCCCCGTCACCTTCGTGTGGACGGATACGGGCGCGGGCATCAAGTACAACTCGCTGCAGTTCTCCATGAACGGCGTGTCGTTCACCCCTACGTTGAGCAATTGCACCGTGACGAACTCCAATCGCAAGCCGTCGTGCAACGCCGCGGTGAACCCCGGCCTCCTTCAGTATCTCACGCTCTACACCGTCACGGCGACGGGCAGCGATCTGGCGGTGGTGCCCAACATCGGCACCCGCACCTGGACGTTCGTCACCGAGGATGACGTCCATCCCCCCTACATCCAGAACTTCCTGCCGACCAACGGGGCTGTCGGCGTCTCTCCCGCCACCAACATCCAGTTCAACATTCTCGACTACAAGAACAACGCGGGGGTGATCCCGGGGCTCGGCGTCGACGACACATCGATCGTGGTGACGGTGACCGCGGGGAGCGGGCCTCCGATCCAGTACCGCAAAGGCGATCCCGGCGTCACCATCACCGGCACGCCTTCCAACTACCTGGTCATCATCAATCCGCCCGTCGATTTTCCGGAGAACACGCTGGTGCAGGTGGCCGTCGACGCGGGCGACCGCCACGTGCCGCCCAACGTGATGCCGACGTACCATTCTTCATTCCGGACGCGCGACTCCCTCGGGCCGGTGATCACCCCCGAAGCGCCCGTGGACGGCGCCACGGAGGTGTCCGCCGATACGAACGTGTCCCTGCGCATCACCGATGAGGGCGCCGGCGTGAACATCAACCAGACGACGGTCGTGATCGCAGGCGTCTCGTACAACGCGTCGCATCCGTCCTTCAGCTATGCGGGTACGCCGAACAACTACGTCATCACCATCGATCCCGTCGCCAACTTTACGGGCGGGCAGCAGGTGACGGTCTCGGTCTCCACCCGCGATCTGGCGACGCCCACGCCCAACCTCGCATCGGCGTCCTGGAGCTTCACCATCGCCAGCACCTGCGCCACCTGCTGGGTGGATACGGAGGATCCGGGGCGGTACGCCACCGATGCGCCGCTGGACGATACCGTCTCCTTCCACGTCCACGACACGGGGGACGGCATCGGGATCGACAGTATCCGGGTCCGGCTCGTCGGGACGGGCGCGGCTATGCTCCCGGGCGTCCTCACGCACACGCACCCTTCCATGACCGTCACGGGCACCCCGGCGGACTACGCCGTGACGATCACGCTGCCGGCGGCGATCGCGGCGAACACGCCCTACGCCATCGTCATCGATGCCTCGAACGTCAACGGATTGCGCATGCCGACCGTGACGTACTCCTTTATGCATCTGGATGTGAACCCGATCGTGCCGCCGGGAGAGTGCGTGACAGCGCCGCCGCCTGCCGCGGAGCCGTCCGGCGGGCATCGCGGACAGATGACGCTGCCGCCGGATCCATTGCCTTCCTGGCCGCAGATCCTGCGCCGCTGGTTCGGGCGGGACGGCACGGTGACGCGCGAGGAGGTGCTGCCCGACGCGGAAGCGCGCACGATCGATCGCTGCTACATAGACGGCGGGCACGACGCCGCGCCCCGGACGCATTACGACGACGTGCCTCCCGGCGTGTGGTACGAGGAATCGCTGGAGCGCCTGCTGCGGCGCGGCGCGCTGGATGCCTCGCAGCAGAGTTTCCGCGCGACGGATTCCGCCGTGCGCGCCGCCTTCGCCACCGTGCTCGTCCGGCTCCGGAGCACGCTCACCCCCGATCCCGCCGTGCCCCCCAGCTTCGACGATACGGAGGCGTCCGCCTGGTACCATCCCTTCGTGGAGGATGCCGCCCGGCAGGGCTGGATGATCGGGTACAAGGATTGCTACGGGACGCGTCCGTGCTTCACGGCGCCCCTGCAGATCGCCACCCGCGCCGAGGCCGCCGCCATGGTCGTGCGGACGTACGGACTGCGGGAACTGGGGCTGGCCCCCGCCTTCGCCGACGTCCCCGCCTTCGCCTGGTACGCCGACGAGGTGCAGATCGCCGCGGATCACTGTCTGCTCCAGGGCGACGATGCCACCGGCCTGGCGGCGCCGGAGCGCACCGTCAACCGGGCCGAGATGGCCGCGCTGCTCGACCGCGCGGAGCGCGCGCTCCGCTACGGGCGCGACTGCGGCGCGCAGGCGGTTCCCGGCTCCGGCGCGTGGAACGCTTCCCTGCTGCCGGTCGCCGCCGTTTCCACCGGCTTCTCCGGTCCGGGGGTCCTGGCGCTGCTTGCCGGGCTGGGATGGCTGCTCCTGCGGCATCGAAAGAATGCCTTGCAGAAGCCTAAAATCCCCATTTCTCGCCACGAACCCTTGTAAAGTATCCACAGTTAGTGTATTATGTGTACGACATACACATTCCCACCCTTCCTATGAGTACCGCACTCTCTTCCCGGCGCCGCATCCGTGTGTTCACGGTCGGCATCTCGGCCGCGGTCAGCCTCTACTTCCTCGCCGCGCTCGTGGCGGAACCCCTGCGGGCGTTCGCCCTCACGGAAACCGTGTGGGTGGAAGTGACCGTCAACGGTGAGGCGATTGCCTTCAATTGCGACGGGAACAATGACGGCACCGTCGGGTCGGGGGAAACGCTGTCGCTGGGAACCATCACGTTCTACGGAGACACGGAGGCGTACTCGGACAGCCGGGCGGCCCGTTGCAGCGTGTACACGGGTGCGCTGGATGGATACACCGTTTCGTGGCAGGTGCGGACGGGCAAAGACGGCGCGTTTACAGGTCACCTCATCAGTCAGCACGAAGATATCATCCGGGCCTTCGGCACCGGCTCCCTCCACAGCCCCCTCTTCGCGCGTACCTGGTTCCTCAATCCCGAGAACACTCAGGACGATTCCCGTTGGGGCGGACGTGTCTCCTCCAACTCGGCCGGTTCTCCTCCTACCAGCAATTTGGATTTCGGAACGGACGGTGCATCGGAGAAGTGGACGCGCGTGGCGACGGGGTCGGCGGTGCCCATCCGCACCAAGGCGGGTCCCTCGGATGGCGGCATCCTCGGCGATGTCATCCGCGTCGGCTTCCGCGTCCAAATCGGCGCCCTGCGCGCCCAGCCGACCGGCACCTATCGGGCGGAAGTCACCTTCACCGCCGCGCTCAACTAAGGGGCGTTCCTTCCCTGTGATGATCAGCCCCGCTGCCTGCGGGGCTTTTTTTTGTGCAGGCGGATGGAGCCGCTGACGAGATTTGAACTCGTGACCCCTTCCTTACCATGGAAGTGCTCTACCCCTGAGCTACAGCGGCATTCGGACCGCCATCCTAACTGCTCCGGTCCGCATTGCCAACCGTTTCCTCCCATCCCTGCAGCGGTTCTCCCCCGTGCGCACGGAGGGCGTTCTTCAGCGTGTGGAGGCACAGGAGCGCGCACTTCATCCGCCGGGTTCCCACGGGGATCCGCAGGAGCGCGAGGATGTCGGGTGGTTCCAGTTGCCGGGCAGCGCCCGTGTCCATCCCCGGCAACGTCTCGGCCAGGAGCGACATCGCCGCCTGGCTGACGGCGCACCCTTCTCCCGACCAGCCGATTTCCGCGATGCAATCGTCCTCGATGCGCAGCTGGAGGGTCAGCGCATCGCCGCAGCTCCAGTTGCGCTCCTCGTGCGTGACGGTAGGCGCCGCGAGCGGGATTTTGCGGCGCGGGTGCCGGTAGTGGTCGAGGACGTGTTCGGCGGGAAGATCCATGGGGGAATGAATAATGAACAATGGATAATGAAACGACGATGGAAGGGGGGTTGGAGGGGTAGGATGAATGTCAAATTTCAAAGGACAAATGTCAAAAATTCGTCATCGGAAGGCATTGCGAATTGCCTCGATCGCATCCGCGCAGGCATCGATCTCCTCCGTGGTGTTGTAGAGGCCCAGCGAGAGACGGGTGGAGGCGTGGAGGCCGAGGCGATCATGAAGGGGCTGCGCGCAGTGGTGGCCGGCGCGGAGGCAGATATTCTGCTGGCCCAGCAGATCCGTCAGATCGTGCGGATGCACGGCATCGAGATGGAACGACACGAGGCCGGATTGTTCTTCTGCGTTTCCCGGGCCCAGCAGCCGCAGCCCCCGGATGGCCTTCAGGCGTTCGATGGCGTGTGCCAGGAGCGTGCGTTCGTGCGTCTCACGATCTGTTCCCTCGAGGGATTGCAGCCACCGGATGGCGGCGGCGAGGGCGTGGGCCTCGGCCACCGGCGGGGTGCCCGCCTCGAAGCGGTGCGGAGAATCGGCGGGGGCGAATCCCTCCTGCGTCACCGTGCGGATCATCGAGCCGCCCCCGAGGAAGGGGGGCATCTCCCGGAGCAGTTCCTCCCTGGCAAAGAGCACGCCGACGCCGCCGGGCCCGTAGAGCTTGTGGCCCGAGAAGGCGAGGAAATCACACCCCAGCGCACGCACGTCCACCGGTGCATGGACGATCATCTGCGCGGCGTCGACGAGCGTGCGGACGCCCCGCTGCCGCGCCATCGGGAGGATCGCTGCCAGATCCGGCCGGACACCCAGCACGTTGCTCTGACCTGTGATTACCAGCAGCTTCGTCCGGGGATCGGCGAGTGCTTCCTCCACCTGATCCCTGCGCAGCGTCCCGGCGTCATCGATGTCGATCCAGCGGAGGTCAATGCCCTTCTCCTGTTTCAATTGGAGCCATGGGACGATATTGCCGTGGTGTTCCAGCAGTGTCAGCACGACAGCGTCTCCTGCTTTGAGTTGCGATGCAGCGTAACTCCGGGCGACAAGGTTGATGGCTTCGGTGGCGTTCTTCGTGAAGACGATCTCCTGCGGATCGGCTCGGATGAAGCGTGCGACCTCGGCCCGTGCGGATTCGTAGAGATCCGTTGCCCGCTCCGAAAGGGGATGCATGCCGCGGTGCACGCCTCCGGTTGCCGTGCGCATCGTTTCCGCCAATGCATCGATCACGCAGGCGGGCTTCTGCGCGGTGGCGGCCGTGTCCAGGTACACGATCGGTTCGGTTCCCGCCTCGGGGGCCAGGAAGGGAAACTGCCGGCGGATGGCCTGCACATCGCATGCCATGGGCGACAGTATAGCGGGGAAAACGTTATTGCGTTTCTTCGTTTCTTCCTTTATTCGTTCCTTCGTTATTCGTTGTGCGTTTCGGCGTTTTTCGTTTGTGCGTGGAGGAGCGGGAAGCGTGCTACACTGCCATCCGCTTTCGTTCTTGTGCCCCTTTCATCCCCTTGTCATGTCCGATCGTACGTTCCGGATCCTGCGCATCCTGCTGCTCTCGCTCCTCATTGTCGGGGGGACGACGACGCTGCTTGCGTGGCTGGCTGTGTCCGTCCACCAATCCGTCCTGCTCTCCGGGGCGGGCCGGGAACTGGTGTCGACGGCGTGCGAGGGGCGGGGGGGCGCCTGCCGGGGGCTGACGGCGCTGATGCCGTTCCTCCTGCATACGGTGGCGCGGCTGGCGCCCTTCGGTTGGTATGCGCTCCTCAGCGCTGTCGTGCTCGGCGGATTCGTCCTGCGCGAGGGGCTGGGGTCGGGCGAGTGGCGGCTGCGCGTCCGGGTGACGCCCCTGGCTCTGATCCTGGGCTTCCTCGCCTCGGTGTGGCTGCTCCACACGGTGCACGGCCTGGGATCCAATGCCGGCACGCCGTACGCCCGCATCGTGGAACCGCTGCCGTCGGTGTACGCCGGCGCCAGTCCGGAGGGATTGGCTGCGTTGCAGGAGAATGTCGACCGGCTGCAGGAGCGCGGCTGCCTGGCGGAGATCGGGCAGATGGAGGGGGGTGCCCGGGTGTACGACGTGAAGCAGCGGTGCATCCAGTCGGCGTTCTTCACGCGCGTCCTGCCCCATGCGCTGCTTCTGCTGGGCCTGTTCTTCGTGTTCCTCACCCTGGGGCGCGCGCTGCTGCGCCTCCTGCGGCTGCCCGTTCTCCATCCGCTCGCCGCATTGCTCTTCAGCCTGGGGCTGGGCGCCGCGGGCTTGATCGTGCTGCTGTGGGCGCTGGCGCTGGCGGGTGCGTACACCCCCCTCGCAGGCTGGGTGTTGCTCCTGCTGCTTCCGGTCCTGCTCTTCCGCGATGCGTGGTACTGGCTGCGGAGCCTCTGGCAGCGGGGATGGAACGTCGATGTGCCGTGGCACCACGCGTCGATCATCGTGTTCTGGCTGCTCCTCTCCCTGCTCGCTCTCAACTACGTCACGGTCATCCGTCCGTTCCCCATCGGATGGGATGATCTGGGCAAGTACATCAACCAGCCGCGGATGCTGGTGAGCTACGGAGCCATGACTCCGGCGATGGGAACGTTCCTCTGGGAGTACCTCACGTCGCTGGGATTCCTCCTCTTCGGATTCGGCAACGTCTTTGAAGGAGAAGTGTTCGGCGCGACCTTCGCGATGATCATCAACTGGGGGGCGGGGTTGCTGGCGGTGCTCACGGTCTACGCCTTCGGCCGGTTGTACCTGGGGCCGGGGCGGGGGCTGCTCGCAGCGCTGCTCTACTACGCGCTACCCATGGTGGGACACTTTTCCTTCGCCGACATGAAGGTGGACAACGCCGTCTTCTCCATGGCCTCGCTGGCAGTGCTCGCGGCGTTCCATGCGCTCTTCCCGCCGGGCGCGCAGCCCGAAGAGGATACGGAAACAGATGAGGAGCCGACGCAGGCGCCGGATCTGCGCTGGCTGGTCCTGGCGGGCATCCTGGGGGGCGTCGCCTTCGCCATGAAACCGACCTCCCTCATGACGCTGATGGCGCTGGGGACCGTGCTCCTCGGGATCGGCGTCCACTGGAGCGCGTTCCTGGGGGCGATGGCGCTGGCATGGGTGGTGTTCGGGGTGCAGGGCACCTTGAACATCGCGGCTATTTCCCAGCGTATCTACGGCGATCCGTCGGCGCTCAACCGGCCGATTCTGCTGGGGGCGCTGCTCGTCATCGGAGGGGCGCTGACCGCCTTCGCGTTCTACCTGCGGCCCGACCGCATCAAGCCCGTTCTCGTCGCGGTGGGGGTCTTCATTGCGTCGTTTGCGGCGTGCATCGCTCCGTGGCTGCTCTGGAACAACCTGTCCCATGGCACGTTCCCGCCCCGGCTCACCTTCTCCACTGCCAACGCGTTCACTCCCAGTTTCGTCATCGATCCCCGTGATGAGGTGCGCGACATCGGGCAGGAGATCCGTCGGCTGCCGGAGGAATTGCAGGTGGATCGTTCCCAGTGCGTGGAAACCGGGAGCGTGGAGGAGCTGGACCGGTACTGGGGATACCGCACGGGCTGGTCGCACTACCTGACGCTGCCCTGGCGCACGGTGATGAACGCCGACAGCGCCGGGTACTACGTGACCACCTTCCCCGCGCTGCTCCTCTTCCCGCTGGTGCTGCTGCTCCCCTTTGCGTGGCGGCGCCGGGGACGCTGGCTGCTGTGGCTGACCCTCGCGACGTTCTTCATGATCGCGCAGTGGATGCTCTTCGCCAACGGCATTCTCTGGTACGGGCTGGGGATGTTTCTGGGGATCGTGATCGGCCTGGAGGCGCTGGTCGCCCGGGCGCCGGATCCCTGGAGCCGGTGGGCGGCGTCGCTCTTCCTGGCGCTCTCGCTCGTCTCGGCGTTCGCGATGCGCGCGTGGCAGTACGAGCAGCAGCGCAATCTTCTGGAGTATCCGCTGGGCAAGGCGTCGGCGCAGGTGATCGCGGCGCGGACGATCCCCGATTACGAGGAAATCCGCGAGTCGGTGGAACGGCGCCACGTCACCCTGCCCGATCGTCCCTACACCTACCGCATCGGGACATTCATCCCGTACTTCATCCGGCGGAACATCGAGACGCTGCCCGTATCCGACTCGCAGCTGGATCTCTTCAACTGCCTCCACCAGGAGCGCGATCCCGCCCTGACCTTGCAGCGGTTGCAGGCGTTGGGTTTCAACGGGATCATCTTCGACACGAACGCGCACACCATCGAGGCAGATCCGCAGGGCAGCCTCCACCGGAAGGTCCAGGCATTCATCGACTTTGTGAATACGCCGGGACTCGGCATCGATGTCGCCGTCTACAATCCGGAGGGGGGCATCGCGTACATCCGGCTGCCGTAACGTCCTCCCGTCACTCATGCGCACCATCGCCGTCATTCCGGCCTACAACGAAGCCAGCCGCATCGCCGCGGTGGTGACGGCGGCGCGCGCGTACGCCCCGGAGGTCGTCGTCGTGGATGACGGATCGACGGACGGCACCGGAGAGGCGGCACGGGGCGCGGGGGCGCGGGTCATCCGGCACATGGATAACAGCGGGGCGGGGGCCGCCACCATGACGGGGATCGAGGCGGCGCGGCTCCTGGGCGCGGAAGCGCTCATCACCCTGGACGCCGACGAGCAGCACGACGCGCACGATATTCCCGCGCTGCTGGGCCCCATCGAGCGGGGGGAGGCGGACATTGTCTTCGGCGACCGGTTCGCCCGGCGCAATCATGTTCCGCTCATCCGCCGCCTGTTCAACGCCATCGGCAATGTCGTCACGCTGTTGGCTACCGGGCGGTGGGTCCGCGACAGCCAGTGCGGGTACAAGGCGCTGGGGCCGCGTGCCATCGCCGATATCCAGCTGCGCATGAACGGGTTCGAATTCTGCACGGAGATCGTGCGGGAATCGGTACAGCACCGCTGGCGCATCGCGCAGGTGCCCGTCAAAGTGGTCTACTCCGCCTACACGCTGGCCAAGGGGCAGTCGTTCGCCACGGGGGTGAAGACGGCGTTCAAGATCCTCCTGCGCTCCTTCCTCCGGTGACGAATTGATAATGGACAATGGATAATGGACAATGCGCCCGGATCAGGATTCGTCTTCATGATCAATTATCCATTATTCATTATCCATTCCGTTCATGACTCCCTACCAGATCGCCGCGCCGCTCCTCTCCCTCCTCGCCCTCCTGTACGCGTGGAACCTGGTCCTGCGCAAGAAGAAGACGATCTGGGAGGCGCTGCTGTGGACGCTGTTCTGGGGCGGCATCGCCCTTATCGCCCTGCGCCCGGGCATCCTGTCGTACCTGTCGACGATCACGGGCATCCGCGACCAGGTCAATGCGATCTTCGTGACGTCCATCGGGATCCTCTTCTTCCTCTGCTTCTACATCATCGTCCGCATCGAGGAGCTGCACCAGCGCCAGACGCGCATGATCCGGCAGATGGCGCTGCGGGAAGCGGGGATCGGGAAGGACGAGAAGGACGAAGGACTAAGGACGAGGGACTAGGGACGAGGAATGTTCGTTCTTTGGTTCCTTCGTTCCTTCGTACATCGGTATCCATCACACACACGAATCTACGAAATAACGAGATACCGCAATAACGCTGCCGTTCGCTATACTCTTTCCATGAAGACCATTCTCTTGATCTCCCCCTACTGGAAGGAGCCGCATCGGTGGATGGTGAGCACGGTGAAGCTGGCGGAGCTGTGGCAGCGGCTGGGGTACAAGGTCGTTGTGGCCTGTATGGGGGAAATGCAAAATGCAACATGCAAAATGCAAAATGATCATTTTGCTTTGAAGAAAGGGGAATGTGTCGAACGCGCATCCGGGACACTGACGATCTACCGGAAGAAGGATGTGTTTCTGAAAGATCCCTGGAACACCGGGATCGCCGTTGGGTTTGCGGGGATGGTCCGGCGGATCGTGCGGGAGGAACAGCCCGATGTGATCGTCGTGAACAAGATTCTCTTCTGGACTTCGCTGGCGCTCCTTCCCCTGCGCCTGCGCGGGCGGCGGGTGATCCTCCTGACGGATGCGCTGGTGGGAATGACATGGTGGCCGCGGGGGCGTCTGCCGCGCTTGGTTGCGCGTCTGGCTGCGTGGACCGTGGGGTGGCTGCTCTTGCGCTTGGCGCAGTCCGTCGTCTTCTTCCATCCGCAGCCGGAGACGCTGCTCCGACGGCTGGGGATTGCCGGGAAGAGCCGGGTGATTCCGACGGGAATCGACGTTACTCGTTATTCGTTTGATCGTTTCTCGTTGCAACCGACTCAAAAGAGAAACGAACAACCGGTCACGAATCCACACATAACGATTGCGTACGTCGGTCGCCTGGAATCCGTGAAGGGTGTGGATGATTTTCTTGCGGCGGCCTTCCCGCTGACGGAGGAATATCCCCGGGTGCGGGTGCAGGTGGTCGGGTGGTATCCGGACAATCTTCCTGCGGTCAAGGAGTACGAACGCCATGTCACCTTTACCGGACTGCGCTCCGACATCCCCGCGATTCTGGCGGAGACCGATATCTTCGTCCTGCCCAGCTACAGCGAGGGCTTGAGTAATGCTCTGATGGAAGCGATGGCATCGGGCTGCGCATGTATCGCCAGCGATGTCGGCGGCAATGCGTATTTGATTCAGAACGGCATCAGCGGATTCCTCTTTCCCGCCGGAGACCGCGAAGCATTGCAGAGCCACCTGCGTCGCCTCATCGAGGATCCGGCCAAGCGTCACGCGATGGGCGCAGCGGCGCGCAAGCGGATCGAGGAGGGGTTCAGCTGGGAGGTGGTGGGGAAGCAGTATAGCAGCCTCTTCGAGGCAATGGATAATGGATAATGAATAATGGATAATGACGGCGATGCAGCGCGTAGTGCTTTTTTCGGCCTTTCTCTCTCCCTTCCGCTCCGGCGCGGAGGCGTGCGTGGAAGAAGTGGCTCTGCGCGTATCCGATCGGTACGACATCACGATCGTGACGGCGCGGCTGATGCCCTGACCCCCTCTCCCTCCCCACACCGCACGCCTACCGGGAGAGGGGGGGCGCTCCGTGCAGGTTATTCGTCTTGGGATCGGCCATCCCATCGATAAGTGGCTCTTCCCCTTCCTTGCGCCGCTGGCTGCGCGGCGGCTGTGGCCGGACATTATCCATGCGGTGCTGGAATCCTACGCGGGGCTCGCGCTCGTCTTCTGCCGCTTCCTCGTTCCCGCAGCGCAGCGCATCCTCACCTGCCAGAGTACGAATACGAGGCTTCTCGTGGGGCTGATGCATCGAAGCGCGCACACCGTGACCGTCATCAGCCGGGTGCTCGCAGAGCGGGCGCAGCGGTTGGGAAAGCAGTCCGTCCTGATTCCCAACGGCATCGATCGCGCGGCGATTGAGAAGGCCTGTGTGACGCATTCCAAAGTGCCGGGGAGGATTTTGTTTGTGGGGAGATTGGAGAAGATGAAGGGAGTGGATACGCTGCTCACTGCGTTCGCAGCAATGAGAAATGCAAAATGGGAAATGACGGATATGCATGTGCGGATTGTTGGCGACGGGTCGCAGCGGGCAGCGCTGGAGAAGGTAGCCAACGATCTGGGCATTGCCGATCGGGTGACGTTCGCGGGATGGGTGAAGGTGCCGCAGGTGTTTGACGCATTCGCGCAGGCGGAGATCTTTTGTGGACTGAGCCGGAGTGAAGCGCTGGGCAACGTCTTTCTGGAGGCGCAGGCGGCGGGATGCGCGGTCGTCGGGACGCGGGTCGGCGGCATTCCGGATAGCGTGGAGGACGGCGTGACGGGACTACTCGTCCCGCCCGATGACGCGGAGGCGGCTGCGGATGCCTTGCGGCGATTGCTGGCGGATCACGCCTTGCGGGAGCGGTTGGCTGCGGCGGGGAAGGAGAATGCGGCGGGGTACGATTGGGAGGGGATTGCGGAGCGGTACGGCGATGTGTATCAGTCTGCTCATTCCCGGTAGGCTTCACGCCGGTGCTTCACCGCCAGGACGAGGAGCACGATGATCTGTCCGCTGCGCACCGTGGCAATGATCCTGTAGTCCCCTACCCGGAAGCGATGCAGTCCGGTGTTTCCTTCCAATGGTTTGGCGAAATGCAGAGGGTCTTCCTGCACTGCAAACCAATCCATTTTGTCCGCAATTCTCCGCGTGAGCGCCTTCGGCAAACGTGCCATATCTTTTTGCGCGCCCTTTGCGTATTCCACTTGCATGCCGTCCATCGTCTATAATTTCAGCTTCTTGCGCAACTGGGCGGAGGAAATGGTGTTTCCTGCCTCCGCATCCTGCAGCCCCTTTTCAATCTGCGCAGCGTACTTCTCCAGAATCAGTTCATCTTCATCAATCGGCACAAAACGTCCCACGGGAGTTTGGTGACGCATGACGATGTAGCTGATGCGTTCTCGTCGCGCTTTCTTGGCGATCTGCGGAAGATTCTGGCGGAATTCCCGGATACCAATGGTGCGGGTGGTCATGGAGGAATGGAGAAGAGTGTATCATTAGTGTACACAATTGTATTCCTCTTTTCAAGGCCGGATGACTATCCACCTGAGTCCCGCCCGCAGCAGGAGGACAGGATGGCGCAGGATGAACTGCCGGAGGCCGCCGCTGCCTTGCAGGCTGATCGTCCCGCCCCGTTTCCGGCGGTTGCGGTACTTGTCGATCATCCCGGCAAGGGCGCGGACGATGGCACGGTGGGCGCGCCGTTTTTGATTGCGTGGTAATGCGTTGGCGATCCGTTCCAGCGTGATCAGCCGCTCGAAGACGCCTCTGCCCGCCGCTTCATTGAGCGCGCTCGTTCCCTCCGGATGCACGCGGAAGGAGCCCAGGGACTGAGCCACGTACACGAAGTCACTGCGCAGCAGGCAGCGCGTCCAGTACTCGATATCCAGGAATTGCTTCATCTCCTCGTCGAAGGGGCCCACCTCCTCCATCAGGCTCCGCCGCAGCACCACGAAGCTCGGTTCCCCGATGACGTTGGGGTGCAGGCCGCGGTCCATCCACCAGCGCAGAAAGGTCCGGTGGTCGTGGAGGCCGGGCGTCACGTTCTCCTGCTTGAACGCGCGCAGCTCGTCGTAGAGGGGAAAGGTCCGCACGTCCCCCTCCCGGAGGTAGGCGTGGTCCGCGCAGGCGAAGCCGGCGGACGGGTGCGCGTCGAGCGCCGCGAGCATGCGTTCCAGGTACGCCGGTTCCCAGAGGTCGTCGTGGAAGAGGAAAGCGATGGCCCCCATCCCCGATTCCCTCACCCCCCGACCCCCTCTCCCTCCACGCACCGCACGCCCGCCGGGAGAGGGGGAGGAATCCGCCATTACAGTATGTGCTTTCCAAGTGGCATTCCAGTTTCCCCCGATGCCCAGGTTGCGTTCATTGCGGCTGAAGCTAATGCGCGGATCGGTCAAAAAGTCGGCGATGTGTGCTTCGGTGTTTTCCCGCTGAGAAGCGTCATCGTTGATCAGGAGCGTCCAATCGGCGAAGGTTTGCGCCAGCACCGATTCCACCGCGGCGCGGATGTGTTCTCTTTTCGGCTCGTAGGCCGGCATGCAGAGGAGAACGCGTGGATGCATGGGAGTGGAAAGTGGATGACACGGGGAAGTGTAATGAATAATGGATAATTGATAATGGATAATGGTGGATTACGAATGACAAATGTCAAATTTCAAATGCCAAATTTCTGAGCATATTGCCAGTGGCCGGAGGCTTGCAGGAGGGCTGAAAGGGCAGAACGGTGCTTCTGTTCCATCCGCCGGACCGTCCTGCTACAGTGCAGTCCCCATTTGCACTTCCATCCCTTTTCATGAAACGCGTTCTTCTGACCGGCATCGACGGCTTCATCGGCCACCACATTGCCGAGGGCATTCTCAAGCATCGTCCCGATTGGGAGATCGTCGGGCTCTCGCGCATCGACGCCGCCAGTACCGTCCAGCGGCTCTTCGACATGGACGAGTGGCGCGACGGACGGGGCTTCGGCAAGCGCGTAACCTTTACCTACCACAACCTCCGCGCCCCCATCAACGAGTACCTGGCCGGGCAGATCGGCCCTGTCGACATCATCCTCCACCTGGCCGCGGGCACGCATGTGGATCGCAGCATCGAGCATCCCATGGAGTTCGTGCAGGACAACGTGGTGGCCACCTGCAACCTGCTCGACTACGCGCGGATGCAGGACCGCAAGCCGCTGTTCGTCTACTTCTCCACGGATGAAGTCTTCGGCCCGGCGCCGGAAGGCGTGGCGTACAAGGAGTGGGACCGCTACCACTCCGGCAACCCCTACTCCGCCACCAAGGCGGGCGGCGAGGAGCTGACGCTGGCCTACGAGAACACCTACAAGCTGCCGTCCTTCATCACGCATACCATGAACGTCTTCGGGGAACGCCAGCATCCGGAGAAGTTCATCCCCAAGGTCATCAAGAGCGTGCTGAAAGGCGAGCAGGTCACCATCCACGCCAACGCCGACAAATCGAAGGCCGGCAGCCGCTTCTACATCCACGCGCGCAACGTGGCCGAGGCGATCCTCTTCCTGCTGGATCAGCATGAGAGCGGGGACAAGTACAACATCGTCGGCGAGAAAGAAGTCGATAACCTCACGCTCGCGCAGTTCATCGCGCAGACCATCGGCAAGCCGCTGCGGTACGAGATGGTCGACTTCCATTCCAGTCGCCCGGGCCACGACCTGCGCTACGCCCTGGACGGCACCAAGCTCAAGGAGATGGGCTTTGACTACCCGAAGACCTTCGAGCAGAGCCTGGAGAAGACCGTCCACTGGTACCTGGAGCATCCGGAATGGCTGCTGGACAAAGAAGCCGAGACGATTGCGCGGGAGGTGTGGGCGGGGAAGGGGGTCGCCTAACGTTTGCGGGTGTGCGAAGTACGGCCATGGTACAATTTGCCGCTTTGCGGCTTACCCTGGCCGGATTTGGGAGAGTGGCGGCGACATCCATTAAAACCTCAAAGAGGAGCCGCCACGAACTGCACACCCGCTGTTAGCCGAATGTAGCTTTTTCCGGCTTTCCAAGGTGCCCGGAGCTTTTCTTTCGAGGGTAGAGTATACTTGGATGTATGCAGTACGTATATTATTTCATTTTTGCCATTTTCTGTTTTGCAGTTATTGCTGTTGTAATAATCGATGACTAAACCCCCGGCTCTGCCGGGGGAATCCGGCTGGTTCTAC
>CAYZGJ010000005.1:0-28388 GCA_964478005.1 uncultured Candidatus Peribacteria bacterium | reverse complement strand
GCGTCCTGCAGGTGATCATCAAGCAGATGGAGGAGACCTTCGGGTGGATGGGGAATATGCGGCGATAATGAGAAATGAGAAATGCAAAATGCAAAATGGGTGCTTACTCTGAAAGCAAAACTCCTCACTTTTCAATAATGGTTTGTATAGCATCCATAGTTTGTCGGGCCGCTTCGTCCCACGATCCCGCGCGGTAGGGGGCGGGGCGGGGCGGGGGAGCGGCGATGGCCGCGGCGAAGGCATCCACCGACGGCTCGACGAGCAGCGCATTGCCATTGGATACTTCCGGAATGGCGGAGCGGTTGCTCGCGATCACGGGACAGCCGCAGGCAAGGGCTTCCGCAACGGGCAGTCCGAAGCCTTCATAGAGCGATGCGGTAACGAACGCGGCGGCAGCGGTGTACAACGCCGGCATGTCCTCCTCGGGCACATCCGCGATCATGCGTACGTGCGCGGGGAGTGGCGGCAGCGCCTCCGCCTCCCGGCCGCCCGTCACCAACAGCAATTGACTGCCGCCTGGTTGCGCGCGCGTGAATGCTTCGATCAGCATCCGCACGTTCTTGTGCTCCTTGGCCGATCCCACGTACAGAAAGTACGGCTGATCAATAACATGGTTTCGCAAGACATCGCTGCATTCCTCGGATGAGCGCGGAGCGTAGTGGTCAGACACGCCCTCCGTGATGACGTGCGTCTTCCGCGCGACGCTCTCGCCGTACTGCTCGCGCAATTCCTTTCCAACGAATCCGCTGACCGTGATGACCGCTCGTGCGCGACGGACCGCCGTTCCGATGATCGCCCGGTACAAAGCCTGCTTCAGAAAAGAAGCCTCGTTGGGATAGTGGTGCAAAATCAGATCGTGCACCGTGATGACCGTGGGGACCGGTGAAAACACCGGCGCATTGAAGTGCGGCACGAAGAGAACATCCGGCTTGATCGCTGCGATCAGTCGCGGCAAGCGCCGTTGCTCCGCGAGGGAGTAGTGGGGGATGGATGTTTCGATCAATCGGCAATGCTGTGCGCCGTCCCCCAACCAGGAATGATCCGTTCCCGAGACCAGGAGCACGAATGCGGCATCCCGGGACAACACCATACGCGGCACGAGCTCGCGCACGTAGCGCCCCAGCCCCAGCGGGGAGGCGGCGAAGCGGCAGTCGATGGCAATCGTCGGAAGCATGGGAGAGTGGAGTTGCACCCCTCCGTGGGTGCGCAAGTTGAGAGTGGAGAGGTGCACCCCGCCTGCCCTGAGCAAGGTCGAAGGGCCGTGGGTGCGCAAGTGGAGAGTCGAGAGTGGAGAGTGTAAAGTTACGGTTCCAGTATATGCTACTTCGTAACGCAGTGTCTTCATCGGGTATCGATGCGCTCGATGCAGAATTGCTTCTGTGTCGGGTGCTGCAACAAGATAGAACATGGATTTTTGCGCACCCCGATGCTGTTTTGGACGATGCGCAACTCCTCATGTACCGGCACTATGCCGCACGCCGCAAAAGAGGGGAGCCGGTGGCCTACATTCTGGGAGAGAAAGAATTCTACGGCCGCCCGTTTCACGTCGATCCCTCCGTCATCATTCCGCGCCCGGCGACGGAAGGGCTGGTCGAGCTTGCATTGAAAGCACTGGCAGGGGAGAGCGTTCCGGACAGCACGGTGATCGACACCGGCATCGTCGCTTGGCATCGACAAAAAGAATCCTGGAAGGACCTCACGCTGGTTGCCGACATCGGAACCGGAAGCGGCTGCATCGCGGTCACCCTGGCCTGCGAGCGTCCCGATCTTCGCATCATCGCCACGGATATTTCTGACGAAGCATTGAAGATTGCCAAGGACAATGCAAATACACACGGCGTTGCGGACCGGATCGACTTCCGCCCCGGCTCCTGTCTGGCTCCGCTGCAGGACATCGATGAGCCTTACGTCATCATCAGCAATCCGCCGTATATTCCCGACGGCACGACACTGGAAAAAAACGTTGCCGCATTCGAACCGCACAATGCATTATTTGGCGGAACGAAAGGAACAGATGTACTCGCAAAAATTATCGCATCCGCAACAGCCGATCCGTACTGCAAAGGATGGATGATGGAATGTCGGGAGGAGCAGATCCTTGTTGCGGAATGAATTCCGCCTCAGTACATCGCGTTAACCGGCGATTTAAATCGCCGGTTAACAGGCGAACACTATCCGAATTCATTCGGAACAGGTTCACCCCCACCCCAGCTTCGTCCGCAGCGTCTTGTAAAAGGTTTCCTCATTGCGGCGGAGAAAGCGGGCGCGGTGGTCATGGGTGCGGATGATCACGCGGTCGCCGCCCGTGAGCTCGATGTACTCCTGCCCGTCCAGCGTGAGATTGACGCTGGCGGGGACATGCGTGCCGGAGGGGGAGAGCAGCTCCGTCTCCACCGATGACGAGCCGGGAATGACGATGGGCTTCTGGGTGAGGCTGTGGGGATTGATCGGCGTGAGGATGACGGCGTCGAGCAGCGGATGGACCACGGGTCCGCCCGCGGCAAGGGAGTAGGCCGTGGAACCGGTGGGCGTCGCCACGATCAGGCCGTCCGCGTGGAAAGTGGCCAGCGGCACGCCGTCGATGGACGTGCGCACGTTGAGCAGTCGCGCGATGCCCCCCTGCGAAATCGCGGCTTCATTGAGCACGTGCGTCCGCAGCAGACGTTCTTCTCCCCGCATCGCCTCCACGCACAGGAGCCGGCGCTCCTCGATGATGCCCTCCCCGGCGATCAGCCGCGGCAGGACAGAGGGCACTTCCTCCACCGCCAGCTCCGTAAGAAAGCCGACGGAACCCCGGTTGACGCTGAGGATGGGAACGGAGAGATCCGCCAGCCTGCGGACGGAACGGAGGATGGTGCCGTCGCCGCCCACCACGAGCAGCAGATCGACGGGATCCGCCGGTGCGAAACGGGGGAACGCGCGCAGGAGGGAAACGTCGCCCAGCGTGTCGGGATCCACCACGATCTCCGCGCCCTGTGCCCGGAGCACAGACACGACCTCGCGCAGCGCTTCTTCCTTCTGCGTGAGCGCGGGCTTGGCGACGAGAGCGATGCGTCGGTAAACAGTCATGGAGGAAAGAAATGAGTGGGATCAATCGTAGAGGACGGAGAGGAATCGGTCCACGACGGATTCCCAGGAGAAGCAAGCCGCCTGTTCCTTCCCCCGCAGGATCAACCGGTTCCTCAGTGCGCCATCGGAGAGCAGGCGTTCCAGCCCGTCGCGGATCGCCTCGATGCGCTCGGGATCGACGAGCAGCGCCGCATCTCCCGCCACCTCCGCCAGGCTGCCGCGGTCGGAACAGAGGACGGGGATGCCTGCGCGCATCGCATCCAGCACGGGCAAGCCGAACCCTTCGTACAGCGACGGGTACGCGCAGACGGTCGCGCGCGACAGCAGCTGCCGGACCGCGTCGTCGGTCTGATAGCCGAGCCATTCCACGTTCTCCACCTCGCGCACGCGCCGGACAATCGCCGCATCCCCCCACCCCCGTCCGCCCACCAGCACCAGGCGATGGCGTGCGCGCAGCGCAGCGGGCAACCGTGCGAATGCCTCGATGAGCCGCAGTTGATTCTTGCGCGGGCACAGCGTCCCGACGGACAGGACGGTACGGCCATCGGGTTCCGCCGTCATCGGCGCGTCGTTCGTCGCCGCCGCCCCGATGACGTGCACGCGACGCGGGTCCGCGGACGGAAAACGCTCCAGAAGGTCGTTCTTCGTCGCGTCGCTCACCGTGCACACGCGCCACGCGGTCCGCACAGCGCGCGGAAGCGTCCATCGTTCGATGCGCGCCGCGCGGCGATCGTGCGTGTCATCCAGCAGCGCAATCAGATCGTGAATGACCGGAATCACTCTCCTGCGCCTGCCGACGAGAAACGGAACGATGTAACTGACGGTGCTCACGTACAATGCGCCATCGGCGTGCCGCAAAAGATGGAACGCCACTCGCACATGCCAGAGCAAGCCGCCCGGATAGGACAGGATCCGGATGCGCTGGGGCTCCCGTTCGTGCAGACGCATCCACGCCGCCGGCAGTGGAGCATCGGTAAATAGAGTGACCGGGACATCGCGCTGCAAGAGCGCATCCACGAACGCACGGGTCCACCTGCCTTTGCCGGCGCGCTCTGCCCGGCACGCTTCACGGACGTCGATGGCGATGTGCATGAGGAAAGTATAGCCTGTCCATTCCACTCGCGCATGGGGAGTGGTAGCATCGCACGCACTATGGCTCGCTCGATGCGTCAGATCATCCGCTCCATGGAACTGGAGGAGAAGATCCTCAATGGCGCCGCAATCGTCGGCGCCCTGTCCGTCTTCCTGCCGTGGCTCTCGGGAGAGTGGCTGGGAGGGCCCATCGAGCATTACTCGGGATTCGGCTTTTTCCACACCTTCCTGGGTCTCGCCGTCTTTCTGCTGCACCTCTGCATGCTGGCGCTGGCGCTGCTGCCGGCCTTCGGCGTGCGGCTGCCCTGGACGCGCCGCCAGCGGGAGCACATCCGCTTCACCATGGCGCTGCTCGCCACCGCAATCGCGCTGGGCGCGCTTTCCGTCCTGGCGCAGTTGACGTTCGAATCCACGCGCATGGACATCCGCTTCGGCGTGTACGTCGCCATCGTTGCCGGCATCGTCACGGCTTTCTACGCCTGGCTGCGCCTGCAGGAGGTGTTGCGGAGCGAATCCGGCGACCACTTCGGCCATCCCGAGGATCCGGATGTGCCCCCCCGCCGCCATCCGGAGGAGAAGAGCTTCACCCCGCCCCCGCCGCCCCCGCCCCCGCCGCCCATGCCGCCGGAGGATCACCGGATGCATAGATAGCTTTATGGCGCGTCTCTCCTGTGTTCCTGTATGATGCGCGTATGACAGACGATGCATCCGCACCATCGGCCCCCGCTTCCTACAGCGACGACGATCTCGTCTACGTCGATCCGCAGGCAAAGACCGTCGTCGGCCGGGTGGAGTTCGCGGCCAACGGGAAGCCGAAGAAGATGCCCCTGCCCTCCGGAGCGGCGGATGCGGCGGACGCCGAAGAGCCGGAGGAGCCGGCCAACGATAAGAAGGGCCGTCGCGTCCGGCGATCGCCGCGCGTGCGGTACTGCCCGTGGGGGACGTACCGTTCCATGAAGCGCGTCTACAAGCTGGAGGGCAAGCCGCCGCGCGTGGAATCCAACAAGACGCTCGACGAAGTTCTGGAGAAAGCGCTGCAGGAACCTTTTTGGGACTGAAGGAATCTGCCCTGCGGACGCTCCTCACGCTGCCTGCAACTCGCGGCAGACGGTTTCCACTTCACCCGCCGAGCCGATGATGATAGGCGTGCGCTGGCCCAGATCGCGGATGGCGACATCCAGAATGTCGTCCGTCCCGTTGGAGGCACGGCCGCCGGCATGATGCGCCAGGTAGGCAAAGGGACCGCACTCGAAGACGAGTCGCAGCTTGCCTTCCGGATACTTCTTTCCACCGACGTTGACGAACACGCCCTGCCCTTTGCTGATGATGTGATGGATGTCGGCCACCATGCACCCGGAATAGCGCAGCGTCAGCGCCTGCGCCAGCCAGCGCTGCATCACGGCCTTGTACGCGTCGTTCTCGTTGACGGCCCGCAGGTTGCCCGGACTGTAATTCTTCGCGACATCGGCGATGCCCAAAAACTCGCGCAACAGGATGAATTCGCCGGCTTCATTTAAAATGAATTCATGCACGGAATTGCCGGTGGAGTAGATGAGGAGCGTGCGCGGCCCGTAGAGAACGTAGAGCGCTGCAACCTGCTCCCGGGGCTTCCGGCCGATGATGTCGGCTCCTTCGTAGATGCCGAAGATCGATCCGACGGCGAAGTTCGCATCCACCAGCGACGAACCGTCCAGCGGATCGTAGACGACGGAGTAGGGGAAGGATGGGTCGAGTTCGATCACTTCATCGTGCTCTTCCGATGCGAAGCTGGCCACGCGCCTGCTCTCGGAAAGATGCTGGCGGATGATCTCGTCGCTGAGAACGTCGAGCTTCAGCTGGTCCTCGCCGTACTGATTCATCGAACCGGCCAGGCCCGCTTCCGTCGTGCGGATGGCGAACTGGATGTACTTGGCCGCGCGGGCGATGTCCAGAATGAGATGGCGCAGAGCGTCCGGAGTGTTTCCCTTGTGGAACAGGTGCGCATTGAGCGAAACCCGGCCCGGCATGCGGCAGATGTCTGAGGTGTCCATAGTGACCGGAATCTAGCACAATCAGAGGAACGAAGCGACCTTCTGCGTCAGTTCGATCACACGCATCGCGTAGCCCCACTCATTGTCGTACCAGCTGAGCACCTGCGCCGACGTCCCGGCGACCACTTTGGTGGACGGCGCATCGACGATGCTGGAATGGGGATCGGTCTGGAAATCGATCGACACGCACTGATCCGTCGAAACTTCCAGGATGTCCCGCAACCGTTCGGATTCCGCCGCGTCGGAGAGGATACGGTTGATCTCCTCTGCTGTCGTGTCTTTGCCCAGCGTAAAGGCCATGTAGGCGCAGCTCACCGTGGGGACGGGAACGCGGAACGCCATGCCGTCGAGTTTGCCTTTCAGATGCGGAAATATGTCCGCGCACGCCTTCACGGCGCCCGTCTTCGTGGGGATCATGGAGAGCGTCGCCGCCCGGGCCTTGCGCAGTTCGCCGCTCTCCTGCGGCTTGTTGTCCAGCAGGTTCTGCGTGGCGGTGAACGCGTGCACGGAGCTCACCAGCAGCCGCTCGACGCCGTACGCTTCATCCATGACCTTGATGACCGGGGCGATGCAGTTGGTGGTGCACGACGCATTGCTGATGATGTCCATGGAGGCATCCAGCAGGTCGTCGTTGACGCCCAGCACGAACGTCGGCGTGTCATCCTTCATGGGCGCGGTGACCACGACTTTCTTCGCTCCCGCCTGCAGGTGTCCCTGCGCTTTCTCCTTGGTGGTAAATTTTCCGGTGGATTCGATGACGATGTCCACGCCCAGCTCCCTCCACGGGCACGCGGCCGGATCGCGCTCCTTCACCACCCGGACCGGGCGGCCGTTCACGGAAAACTGTTCGTCGGAATCCACGGAAATGGCGCCGTCAAACCGCCCGTGGAGCGAGTCGTACTTCAGCAGGTACGCCCGCATCTCGCTGGTGGAGGATGCGTTGACCGCCACGACCTCGAGGGAATCACTGCAGCGTTCGACCAACTGCCTGTGGACGTTGCGTCCGATCCGGCCGTAGCCGTTGATAGCGATGCGTTTCATAGCGCGAGCACTCTAGGCAGGAGCGAACGGGAGTCAAGCGATTGGACTTGTGGCATGATCAGCCTCCCAGTCCGACGACGATTCCCAGCAGCGCCGTGAACATCCCCACGATCCAGAACCGCATCGTCACCTTGCTCTCGCCCCACTCCAGCGCCTGGAAGTGGTGGTGGATGGGCGCGGCGCGGAAGACCTTCTTGCCGCCGCGCAAGCGCTTGCTGGTGAGCTGGATGATGACGGAAAGCATCTCGATGACGAAGATGAACCCGATGAGCGGCAGGACCAGCGCCTGATCGATCATCATGGCCATGACGGCCAGCGCCCCGCCCAGGGCCAGCGCGCCCGTGTCCCCCATGAAGAAGATCGCAGGCGGCACGTTGTGCCACAGGAACGCGGCGGTCGCCCCCGCGCACACGGCCGAGAACGCTGCCAGCACGGTGAGATTCTCCGCGTACGCCAGCACCCCGAACGCGGCGAAGGCGATCATGAGGAGGCCGCCCGCGAGGCCGTCGAGCCCGTCGGTGAAGTTCACGGCATTGGCCGTTCCCACCAGGATGAACATGAAGATCGGGATGTACCACAGCCCCACGGTCCACTCCCCGACGTAGGGAACGTAGATGGAGTCATACCCCAGCTTGAACGAGAACCACAGGGCGCCGAGCAGCGCGATGCCGAAGAGGGACAGGATTTTCGGCAGCGCCGCAAGCCCCTTGGTTTTGCCGACCCCCTTGATGTTCAGGTAGTCATCCAGTCCGCCGAGCACGCCCAGCGACAGCAGCACGGCGAGCGGCAGGTACACCTGCCCGCGCTGCAGGAGCGAGTGATCGATCACGCCCAGCAGCGAAAGCAGGCGCGAGAGGATCACGGTCACGAGGATCGATCCCCAGATGAGCACGCCGCCCATGGTCGGGGTGCCGGACTTCGCCTGGTGGTAGGTGCGGAAGACCGTCGGATCGCGGCCGTCGATGGTCTCCACGCGCAGCTGTTTGCCGACCCGGTTGCGGCGCAGGAAGTCAACGAACCGCGGGGTGAGCAGGAGCACGAGGAGGAAGGCGAAGAGCGCGTAGCCGAGAATGCCCCAGAGCGGAATCTCCGGGCGGATGGGAAGGGGAAAGGTGAGGGGATCCATAGGCATCTACTCTAGCGGGTCGCCGTGGACTTTGTCGATATCGTAAAACCGCATCTGCTCCTTCTTGAACAGCAGTTCCACGCGGCCCGTCGGCCCGTTGCGATGCTTGCGGATGAAGACGTCCGTGATGCCCTGCCGGTCGCAATCTTCGTGGTAGTAGTCCTCGCGGTACATCATCATCACCACGTCCGCATCCTGCTCGATGGAGCCCGATTCGCGCAGATCGGAGAGCTGCGGCTGCTTGTCGGGCCGGCTCTCCACCGCGCGCGAGAGCTGCGAGAGCGCGATAATCGGCACGCGCAGTTCCCGGGCGACCTGCTTCACGGTGCGCGATATTTCGGAAATCTCCTGCACGCGGTTGCCGGCGTAGCTGCTGTTGCCGGTGCTCATCAGCTGCAGGTAGTCGATGATGAGCAGATCCAGCCCGTGCTCCATCTGCAGCCTGCGCGCCTTCGTCCGGAATTCCGGCATGGAGGAAGCGGACGAATCATCGATGAAGATGTTCGCCTTGGACAGATCATCCATGATCGGTCCCATGTTCTGAAAGTCGGAGTCATCCAGCTTGCCGCGCTGCAGCTTCCAGCTGTCGACGCCCAGCAGCGACGCGAAGAGACGGTCCACCAGCTGCTCCTTGCTCATTTCCAACGAAAAGACACCGACGGTCTTATGCGCCTTGATGGCGGCATTCACCGCGAGATTCAGCGCAAGGCTGGTCTTTCCCATGCTGGGGCGCGCCGCGAGAATGATGAGGTCGCTGGGGTGCAGCCCGGAAAGCTTCTGATCGAGCGCCGCGAATCCCGTCGGCACGCCCTTGAGTGCGCCGTCATCGCCGTTCGCGTGCATCTCCGCGAAGCGCTCGTAGCGTTCATCCAGGATATCCTTGATGTGCACGAACTTGTCTTTCAGGTACGTATTGGTGATGCTGAAAATCGTCTTCTCCACTTCGTCGAGTAGTTCCGGCACCGCCCGGTCCACCTCGAACCCCAGTCCCACGATCTTGCGCCCCGCATCGATGATGTTGCGATGCAACGCTTTGGATTTGACGATCTGCCCGTACTGGTACACGTGCGACGACGTGGGAACGGAGGACGCCATCTCCGCCAAAAACGCCGTTCCCCCCGCGCTCTGCACGGCTGCATTCTCGGACAGCTTGCTGCTGACCGTCACGAAATCGATCGGCTCATGTCCCGCGTAGAGCGACAGAATCGCTTCGTAGATCTGACGGTTTACGGGATCGTAAAAATCCTCCGCCTTCAGGAAGTCCGACACCTTGATGATCGCCTCGCTGTCGAGCAGCAACGCTCCGAGAACGGTGCGTTCGGCTTCCAATGCGTGCGGCGGCGTGTCGAAGACGGTACCGGACATGGAGGAGAGGGGGAAATGATTGTACGCGGAAAGAACCGGATGACAATCATCCGGCTTCGCCGCAGGTCACACTCTATGGTCTAAGCACACTTGCGTCTTCCGCACTCCATCCGATGCCCCGCACGGAACCCCGGTGTCTCAACCAGCCAGTCCCGCCTTGACGCGGATATCTTTGCTCAGCTGCTGGGCGAGTTTCGTGTGCTCCGCCAGATACTGCTTGGCCTGCTCCCGGCCCTGCCCCAGGGTCTCCTCGCCCATCCGGAAGTACGATCCCGCCTTCTCGATGAGGCCGTAGCGGACGCCCAGATCCAGGAGATCGCCCTCCCGGCTGATGCCCCGCGCGTAGAGAATATCGAATTCGGCCTGGCGGAAGGGGGGCGCCACCTTGTTCTTCACCACTTTCACCCGCGTGCGGTTTCCCACGATCTCCTGGCCGTCTGCTCCGTCCCCGCCGCTCTTCTCCACGATCTTGTCGATGCGGCGGACGTCCATGCGCAGCGAGGCGTAGAACTTGAGCGCGTTGCCGCCGGTGGTCGTCTCGGGATTGCCGAACATGACGCCGATCTTCATGCGCAGCTGGTTGATGAAGATGACCGAGCAGTTGGTCTTGCTCACGATGGCGGTCAGCTTGCGCAACGCGTGGCTCATGAGCCGCGCCTGCGTGCCCATGGGACTGTCGCCCATGGTGCCTTCGATCTCCGCCCGCGGCGTGAGCGCCGCCACGGAGTCGATCACGATCAGCTCCAGGCCGCCGGAGCGCACCAGCGCCTCGGTGATCTCCAGCGCCTGTTCGCCGTCATCGGGCTGCGACACAAGGAGATTGTCTACATCCACGCCGATCTTGCGGGCGTAGGTGAGGTCCAGGGCATGCTCGGCGTCGATGAACGCGGCCCGACCACCCCGCCGCTGGATCTCCGCGATGGCATGGAGGGCGATGGTCGTCTTGCCCGACGATTCGGGACCGTAGATCTCGATGATGCGCCCCAGGGGGATGCCGCCGCCCAACGCCAGATCCAGCGAGAGGGAGCCGGAGGAGAACCGGGGAATGTCGGCATGCGTCCGCTCATTCATCTGCATGATGGCGCCGTCGCCGTACTGCTTCTTGATCTGCGCCAGCGCCTGATCGATGGCGGCTTGCTTGAGCGCCTGCGGATCGTTCTTCGCCGCGGCGGCCTTGGAAGTGGAATCGGTCATGGAAGAGGAGGAAGATGCTTTGGCCATGATAGGGATGGGAAAAGGAGGGGGAAAGAAGGTGGCTGCCGCGGAAGCAAGGAAAGGGAGGGGGAGACGCCGCTGTGGGGTGCGCCTGCCGGATGATCCGCGACGGAAAAGAACAGGGGTGTAAATTCGTACACCCATCCTAGAACCACGTCCGGGTCCAGTCAAACACTTCGCCCTTGATCTGACGGAGAGATGTGTTTCTTTGTACGAAGAAGCTCAGCGCAACCGCCGACACTGTCCGATCCCTTCAGCCGGATCGGTGATCTCGCAGTAGCTGCCATCGGGGCACAGCACGCCCGCCGGCCCGCCGCAGGGAAGGAAGGGCGCGGCTCCCGTCCCCGTCACGACCGACGGCGGCGCGGAAGGCGCGCTGCTGCGCGAGGCCTGGGGGAAGCGCACGCTGCGGAGGATCAGCATCTGTTCCGGCGTGAGGGCATCTCCCGCGCCGCGCGCACTCATGAAGGAAAAAGCCACGACCCCCGACCCCGTCTGCACGAACGCCGTGCGGGAGCCCGCATCCGCCACCACCGATGCCGTGCGCCCGCCCACCTGCATCCGCGTTCCCGGCGGCAGCGCATTGAGTCCCGCCCGGTACACCATCAGGAGCGTATCATCCGATCCTTCCGCGGTAAATCGCATCCCGTCATCGAAGGCTTCCCCCTCCCAGCTGACCGGCGACTCCAGCGTCAGGTGCAGCGGTTGCACCGTCCACGACCGCACCGGCTCGGTGCGCAGCGTCACGCCGGAGGCCACCAGTACGGGAAGCGCCAGCGGATCGATGTTGGGCTCCATCAGCCCCTCCACCGTCACCCGCAGACCTTCGAAATCGCGCAGGTTGACGCGCGTGCTCTCCACGAACGCCTGATCCGTTCCATCCGAGCGCAGCAGGTGCGTTCCCCGGCGTCCCAGCGACAGCGGCACCGGCGTGAGCACGCCTTCCAATGCCTGCGGACCGGCGGGCACCGCGATGCGGTCATCCTCCGGCCAGACCGCCTGCAGGATCAACAGGAGGAGAACGACGAGGATTGCCGGTACGATGAGGAGACGCAGCTTCACTTCTTGCTGGCGTCGAAGGCGTAGACGGCGCGGCCCACGCGGACGAAGTAGGGCATCTTCTGCAGGTTGAGCGAGATGGTGCCCACCTTCACCGTGCGCTGGCGGCCGACTTCTGCGATGATTTCCTTCTTGGAAAGCGGTCCTTTCTCCCGGAGGATCGCCTCGATGACGTCCGCCACCGTGCCCGGCTCGAATCCCCACTCGCGCAGCGCGTAGAGCCCGCGTCCCACCAGCACGAACTGCGGGTAGCGGATGAGCTCGTTGTGGACGGCCTGCACGGTGACGTTCTTGTGGTCGAAGCGCGACTCGCGGATGCGGTTGGCGATGTCCATGAAGTGCAGCGGCGTGCCGGACTTGCGGAGGATGATCTCCACCTTGTCGCGGATGGAGCGCGGACGGACGAAGCGCCACTCCGTGAGCCCCCATCCGTCATCGATCTCCCGCAGGCGCTCGTCGATGGAGAGGCAGCTGGAGATCAGCTCGCGTCCGGGCACGCGGTCCTTGAACAGATTGAGGGACTGCACCGCCGAAATCAGCTCGTCCTTCTTCATGCAGTTGCGGCGCTTCTTGAGGATCTTCACCACGTTGTCGACGATGAGGGTGATATCCTCCATGGCCAGCGAATCCAGCCGCCAGAAGGGGACGAACGTCCCGCCGTGACCGGATGAAACCATATCGGTATCGATGGCGAACGACAGCCGCAAAACGGCGCCGTCGAGCTCCGTGGCCCCCTGCAGGCGGGTGAGGACCTGGCTGACGAGCGCATCCTCCCGCATCACGCCCCCGTTCATCCGCAGGATGTTCTTGGCGAGATCGTTGATGTCGTTGAGCTTGGTGGTGCGGACCGTGCGGCGCAGCTTGGACAGCGCGATCCCTTCGATCTGGCGGACCCGCTCGCGCGTCACCTTGAAGTGCTTGCCGATCTTCTCCAGGGTCTGCCGGGGCTGCCCCTGCAGGGCGAACCGGCGCTTGATCACCATCGACTCCTTTTCCGTCAAGACCAGAAACAAGTCATCGAGCAACGATTGCAAGTTGACCGTCAACTTCGTGGAAGGCGCGGTCTGCGCGGGAAGGGTGGTCGCATCAGCCATACAAGGGGGGAGCAGGGGGAGTTGTGAAACAACCCTCGTTTTACCAGAACATTGACAGGAACAACAGTTCTTCCGTTGGAATGTGTGGACTGTTATCCACGGTTATTGCCTTTCGATTAACATTCCGGACAGGAGTCACTATGGATAAAATAGAGTAATTTCTGCAGATGTCAACTATCCGCAACGGGCAGGAATTGCCGGCAGAAACAGACTAGAGATCGCGCTGCAATGCCATTCGCAGCAGTTCCACCGCCGCCGCAGCATCGCCGTCGGTTTCCCCCGGCGGGGGAGTGGTATAGCGCTCGTCGAGTACGGAAACAGGCACGCCGATCTCCTCCAGCGCCGAAGCGACCGTCCGGACGTACCGCGCCTGGTCTCCTTCCGCGCCCGAGGGCAGCAGCGGCAACCCCGCCACGATGCGATCGATGTGCTTCTCGGAAACGATCGATCGCACCGCGCGCAGCAACGCCCCGGTCGACGCATGCGTGATCGTTTCGAGCGCCAGCGGCACGCCGATGGAGGAGTCGCCGAACGCAACCCCCGTCTTCCGCTTGCCGATATCGAGCGCAAGCACCATCATGCGTGCAGGATACCTTGAGGATGAGAAACGCGAAACGCCGCACCGTTTCCCCGGCACAACGAAAAACGAACAACGAATCAACGAAAGAACGAGCGTCATCACCGGGCCATCTTCGCCACCGCCGCCTTCTTCCGGGCCGCATTGCGCGGGTGGATGATCTTCTTCTTGGCGGCCATGTCGATGGCCTTGTAGGTCTGGGAAATCAGCTTCGCCGCTTCCTCCTTGTTGCCCGCCTTCGCGGCATCCGCGACCTTCCGGATGGAGGTCTTCATGAAGGTCTTGACCGGCTGCAAACGGCGCTGGCGGTCCTTGCTCTGGCGGGCGCGCTTGAGGGCGGAGGCGGTGCGGGGCATAGGAAATTGCGGTGGAAAGCCGCGAAACTCTACGGGAGGGGGGCGGGGGAGTCAAGGGGGCGCCCCGAATGGTTCAATCGATCAAGGCACTCACGCATTGCTCCAAAGGCATTCCAAGCTGTTTCTCCATGGAATTCCGAGCGGCCCGGATAGGCTCGAGACGATCATGAATATTGGCACCCGTATGGAGAGATCCGCCGAAAGAAGTATCGATGTGATCCATTGCATACTTGATGACATTGAAGCGCGGACTGAGCATATCCTGTGTTTCGGCACGGGCCAGCAGCGACGCAGGCTCCAGGGTGAAGATGTCGTTTTCAATTCGCTCCTCTATCTTCTGCAAATCATCGAGTGAGCGATCCGGTTGCATCATTGCATCCAACAGAGGAACGACTGCATCCAGCAAATCCATGCGCAACTCAAAGAGTGCTGCATCTCGTTTCATGTCCCATCCCGGACCGGAGAACGCATGCTGGACGCGCATCTCGGCCTGCATAATAGCGGGAGCAAGACGTTTCAATATCTGAGGACGGATCCATTCCTTGGCCGTGTTCCATCCCCGCTGCTCATCCGTCAGCGCGGATTGCACAGCGCCGCGCGCTATGAATCCGGAACGCAATTGATGAAGTTCGTAACGATCAATTTGCCTGCTTAACTGCCACAATGTCAGATAGACACGCGCATTGTCGGCATTGCGCTCGGCGGTGAGGAACGCGGGCACGGGGGTGAGATCAATCGTTTCTTCGGTACCCTGACGAGGGGAATATCGAATGATCATCGGGCCGCCCCGCTCACGCAGTGCATCGCGCAGAGCAAATACCCTGGAAATCTGCAGAGCGGACTTCACGATATCCACCCCACCTGGTTTCGCATGAAGATTCAGGCGATCGGTCAGATCGAATGATCCCCGTGCATCGTCGGATGTCCGCGTCAGGTAATCGACTGCAACCATAGCCGGACGAACGGCGGCACTCACCGCATCCGCTTCTTTCCCGGGCTGCACCACCACAGGGACGACATGCTTGCGAAGCAGTGCTTCCATATAGTTGGCACGCATAATGCGGGTTGTATCTTTGCCATCGGTCATGCGGGCTGTCGGCGGGTTCTGGAGAGCGTGCAACAGTTCTGCGGAAGTGCGATGGACATTGCGGGTAGGAGCGGATGTTTGCAGTGCGTGTGCATGCTCATAGAGTGAATCCGCATACCACGAACCCCCTCCCAATGCGATGGCGCCGGGACCCGTCACCCATCCGGATGCGCCCATCACACTCACCGCGCCGAGAGCAACCGATCCTGCTGCATTTGTTTGCAAATTCATTTTCCGGTTCTCCAGCAGCGTGACCAGTGCAGCGTCTTTCACTTTGCGCGCAGCATCCAGTTGCGTCTGCACGTCGGCAAGCAGATAGAGATCCACGAATACTTCCACCGCGATCAATCCTCCCGCAACCAGTTTGCTGGCGCGCGCTGCCTTCAGTGCATTCTTGGCACGGAGCGCCTCCTCACTGACAGCGGCCGCCTCATCGAGAACATGTCCCGGTACCTGACTCACCACTTTTCCTACGGACTGATTTGCTGCAACTGTCTCGACAAGCTCCAGCGCTTGATCAGTTACTGTGGTTTCCCCTGCAATGCCCATTCTCAAAAGCTTCCTACATGCGATTTTCTGATCAGAAGAAAGCTGTGCTTGTCTCATAATGCGTACTTTTGCATCAATGGATTGCGCGTTATGCATTTGTTCGATAACGCTCCACACATCATCCTGCAAGGGAAGTCTATATTCGCGAAAAATTTCCTGAGCGATAGTGCGACGTGCTCCGGGAGAGGCCACTTCCAATAAATTCAAGTCGGATTGCAGTGTTCGTGCATTTGCAACACATCGGGCCAATGACGCCTGGCGCTGCGCAGGATCCGATATCCTGAATGCTTCATCGAATTCCAAAGAAAGAGTGGTGGACCGCGCGCGTAACTGTTCCAATCTCTGCTGCCGTTGAATTTGCAAGGTCGCAGCATCCAATTGATTCTGCATGGATGACAGTTGTTGATGCGTGTGCTCAATAATTCCTTGATGTCGTACAACATCTTCACTCAATCCATTCGCGCGCCCGGTTAAGGATACATTTGCATCTCTTAAACTTTGGTTTTCAGCAAGCAATCTTGCATTTTCCCTCCTCAGTGAGCGAGTCTTCCACATATTCCAGAGCTTTATTAGTGCGCCACCGCCCGCGGCGGCAAGGATTGCATATATAAGATCCCGCCAGGCGGCACCCTGTTCATAGAGAGCGGCAGCAACATCAAAATGCGTGTCGATATTCGCATTGATTCCCTCAAAGAACCGACGCTGTTCAGCCATAAACCCACCTTCCGGACCATCCTCGTCTCCTCCGTCCAAATCAGCATCCAGCTGACGCAGAGCCATCACCGTCACGGTGGCAAGTCCATGTTTGCGGATGAGATCGTGCATGTTCTTCTGCGTGACGCGATCGGGAGGAAGCGGATCTATGACTTCCTCGCCCGCAGCCTCTTTGGAAGCGGGCAGGGTCCGCAGAATGGCAATCGTCTCACGCACATTGCGGATAGAGTTGCGATCAAACTGATCAACGAGATCCTGAATGCTGGTCATCTTCTCCATGATTGTCTGCTGCGCAGCAGAATCCAGATCCTGGAACGGCACATCCAGTTGATCCGCAGGCCACCCCATCGCTTCCGCCAATGGACCCGCAAGCGCACGTTGCGCGCGATCCTTCATTTCCAACGCTTCGGGCACAGGTAACGTATAGATAGCTGCAATCGAATTAATGAGCACACGAAGGAATTCCCGCCCGCTCTTGTTGGAAAAGTCCTCCACGCGTGTCATGAAGTCGACTGCGAGCACTTCGGATTCAAACCTCTCGACATAGCGATCAAGCCTTGCCAAATGAAACTCTTTGCGCGTGACCATAACTTCATCCATCGCACGACGCACTTCATCCGGCGTTCGTGCATCAGACAGTGGCAAAGTTTCCTCCAAAGGATTGGGACCCTTGAACTGGTGACGCAAGACAGTCAGAGCGGTCATTTCCATGTGGAAATCTCCCAGTGTATCCAGCGTTTCATGGAGGGTGGCAGTCAGTTGCCGGCGCTGGGCACGGATGGGCTCACTCGCCCCCTGTGCCGCCTCCGCCAGAGCGCGCAACCGCTCGAATTCGGATCGCTCCCCCTGATCCAGTGGAGGACCGTTTCCCGCTGATGCCGCATCATTCTTGCTGCGAAGCTGCGCATATTGCTTCTCCTGCGCAGACGTGATTGTTCGCCTGACGGCAACTTTCTCACGCTGCACATTGTCTTCCAGTGCGGCAGCCAGTAACTCCAGGAGCATCACACCCGGCACATGCCCGTCACGTGCAATCAAGTCCACAATCTGTTGATCGAGCTGGTTCATTCTTTTCTGCAGAGTCGCCGCATCTCCCCGCGCCAAATCCGCACGACTGGCTGCATCCAGTTGCGGCAGAATCTCTCTTTCCAGCCGTTGTCGAATTTGATCCTGATTACGCTGGGGATCGCCTTTGAGATCAAGCGGTGACTGCAATTGTATGGAAAGAAGCACTGCATTGGAGAATGCCAGACGCTGACGTCCTCGTTCATCCAATGTTTGCATAATCAAACGAAGTGAGGGCTCTTGCTGCAGCAGGGACACGGGAACGGGATTCACCGCCTGTTTCAGTGCGGCGTAGCGCTCTGCATTGGACACAGTCTGTTCATAGATGCGTGGAAGATACGTTGAGTAGGTAATCCCATCCCGCACGGCCACGAATTCCGCCATATCCACTGACTGCCGCTGTAGAGGATCCTCCAACGCCTTCTGCATATCCAAAGACGTAGCCGTATTGCGCAGCTTTCCCCACTCTCCCATTTCATGCACATCCGAGAGTGCATTGTCCTGCACCAGCCCGAGTGCTTGATCACGAAGTTCCCTGCGATTCAAATCAGGAGAAAGGGGCGCCCGGGGAATGCCCAACGTCGTGCGCGCGGAACGCAGCACGGAATCGAGCGATTCTGCTGTGGACTCACGGGATTCACGAGGGGATTCAGCCATGGAATGGTGGGATAGTGTTTGTGTGAGAAGTGATGAAGAGTGCTACAAGGGAGGCAAATCGCCCGGTATGGAGTAAGGACCGCCGCCCGGAATGGGAGGAGTAGGAGGCGTGACGGGAGCCATCTCCGTTCCTGCTTCAACAGCAGTGAGAAACTTATTCAAGCCAACGCTTGTCATGAGCAATTCCCATTGTCCAGCCAGGTACAACCCCCCCGCCACCCCTCCCGCCAGTGCGGCTGCAACCAGTAGCGCAGTGACCACCGGATGCTTCCGTGGAAACCCTTTCACCGTCTCCCACGCCCGGCGGAACATGCCTTTCTTTTCGGGGGATTGGATGTCCTGCAGGTAGCGACCTTCAGCCCCCAGGGCTTCGGCGACATCATCGAGCTGCTGCTGCAACAGTTCCGGCTGAAAGTTCGCGTGATCCTTGCGCAAATCCTCCTCATGCTCCAGAAGCTGATTCAAGAGAGTCTGCCGCCCCTCCGCGCTCTCCATCTGCGACCGTACTTCCTCGGTCTTCAGTTCCAGGTACTGCGACACGCGCTCCGGCGTGGGGATGAAAGGGCGCGGCGCTTCGGGGCCGCCCGGCGCGCGGGGAATCTCGGCGGTGGCAGTGGGATCGAACGCCATGGAATCAGCGGGAAGCGGGGTGGAAGGAAGCCAGTATGGAGTGGCGAATAACCGTGAGCGCCGTCACTCCTTCGATATCCTTGTCCGTGGCGACGGAACCGAGGAGATGGACGATCAGTTGCGAGAGGACGACGGGGCCGAGCGCGAAGAAGAGCGACGCGAGATCGCCATCCTCTACGTCCGTGAAATCCATCTCCTGCAAGAGGGCCGCCAGTTGCTCGGGTGTGCGCGCCGTTTCCGCCTGCTCGCGCAGCGCGAGGAGCCTGGGATCGTGCAGGCGCAGGAGGGACAACCGGATCATCCTCTTTTGCGGCGTATCGTCGTAGGTCAGCGTCTCCGCCTCCGTTTCCCACCCTTCCTGCAATGCAGCAGGGAGGGCATCGAACATGGCCTGTTCCTGCGCGGTGAGGTGGAGCGTCTTCATACCTATAGTATACAGCAGCGCGCCGAAGGAGGATAGAGAAGAATTCCCGCCTTCCCCCCCTTCCGCCTCCCTCCGCTCCCCCCTACAATACCCGCATATGTGCGGCATCTTCGGCTACGTCGGATCACGGACGGACGCGGTGGCCATGGCGGTGGAGGGGCTCAAGAACCTCGAGTACCGGGGGTACGATTCGTGGGGCGTGGCCTGGGAGCAGGACGGGCGGCTGGAAGTGCGCAAAGACATCGGGAAGATCAGCGGCGTGGACGGCGGGGGGCTGGCGGGCGCGTGCTCGCTCGCCATCGGCCATACGCGCTGGGCCACCCACGGCGGCGTCACGCCGGCGAACGCCCATCCGCACTGCAGCGAGGACCGGACGATCGCGGTGGTGCACAACGGCATCATCGAGAACTACCAGGAACTGCGCGACGACCTGAAGCGGAAAGGGCACGTGTTCCTCTCGCAGACCGATTCGGAGATCATTCCGCACCTGATAGAGGAAGAGCTGAAGCAGACCGGGGACTTCGCCTCGGCGGTCCGCCGCACCTGCCTGCGCTTCCACGGGCGGTACGCCATCGTCGCCGTGCACACGGGCAGCGGGACCATCGTCGCGGCGCGCACCGGCTCGCCCCTGATTGTGGGCAGGGACCGGGACGGCTACTTCATCGCTTCCGACACGCCGGCGTTCCTGCACCACACCCGCACCGTGGAGTACCTCGATGACGGCGAGATGGCGGTGACCGACGGCCGCACGATCCTCTTCTCGGACATCGCCACGGGCGCGGAGCGGCACAAGCGCGAGATCGAGATCCACTGGACCGCGGAGCAGGCGCAGAAGGGCGATTTCGCGCACTTCATGATCAAGGAGATCATGGACCAGAAGGAGAGCGTCGCGCGCGCGGTCAATCAGAGCGACGAGGAGATCGAGACGCTGGCGCAGGCCATCCGCACGGCCAAGGGCACGTTCCTCTCCGGCTGCGGGACGGCGGGCAAGGCGTGCATGGCGGGGGAGTACTTCCTCTCGGTCATCGCGGGGAAGCACGTCAACTTCGCCCCGGCCAGCGAGTTCAAGCTGTACCACCGCTTCCTCCAGCCCGAGAGCTTGCTCATCGTCGTCTCCCAGAGCGGCGAGACCGCTGACGTCCTGGAAGCCATGCAGGTCGCCAAGGATGCGGGAGCCCGGGTGCTCTCCATCGTGAATGCGCAGGGATCATCCATCGAGCGCGCATCGGACTTTACGCTGCACATCAATGCCGGACCCGAGCGCGCCGTCGCCTCGACCAAAGCGCTGACGGGCCAACTGGCCGTCCTCCTCCTCATCGCCTACGCGCTGGACGGCGGCATCGCCACGGGGAAGAAGCTCCTGCTGGAGACCGCCGCGCAGATCAACGATCTCCTCAACCCCCGCTACGTCGCCTTCCTCAAGTCCGTCGCCGACCGCATCAAGGACAGCCGCGACCTCTACATCATCGGCAAGGGATGGAACTACCCCATGGCGCTGGAGAGCGCGATCAAGATCCAGGAAGTCAGTTACATCCACGCGGAGGGGTTCGCGGCGGGCGAGCTCAAGCACGGGCCCATCGCGCTCATCGAGGAGGGGACGCCCTGCATCGTGCTGGCGGGCAACGACGAAGTCTATCCGGACATCATCAGCAATGCGGTCCAGCTCAAGGCCCGCGGCGGGTTCATCATCGGCGTCAGCCCGGTGAACAACGAAGCCTTCGACGTGTGGATCAAGGTCCCCGACGCCGGCCCCGCCCAGGCGCTGATGAACATCATCCCCATCCAGATCCTCGCCTACGAACTGGCCCTGGCGCGGGGGAAGGATCCCGATATGCCGAGGAATCTGGCCAAGTCCGTTACCGTGAAATGATGGAAGCTTCTACCTCAATCGGCGGCTCATCTACTGAGGTTGTGGTAGCCCGCAACAGCCGCTAACGACAGAACAGAAGGAGATACTTGTCGAAGCATGCAAGCGCTTCGGTATTGATGATTCAGAAATACTCGATGCTATCACAGCTAAAGTGGTGAAACTTCTTTCGAGTACAACGCAATCATTCGATGATATATGTGTTCAAGCGATACAGCCTCATCTGTTGGATTGAACTAGAGCACATAATCAGCTTTCTTGATGCGGGCTAATCGTTCAGAAAGTACGCGTATTTCACGACGAATGGCATCAGTGCGATGTTTTTGCTCCAATAATTGTACCCGGGCTTCCAGTTGTGCTCTTTCGCTTTAAATGCCGATTGCAATTGTACGCTTTATCAGTGCTGCTTGTGGCGTATCACAAGCGGGGGGGGTGTCACCGCTCTGCCTGAAGTATTCCCGACCGGCCCATGCTTTCGACCGCTTCGTCACGCAACTATATTGCACTTATTTTGGCAACATGCAAGTCCTGTCATCCATAGCAAAACATCATCGCTGCGATGCTCAAGAAGTTGCACTGATGAAGCGCAGGATAATCTGGAGTAGAATGTCTTTCTGCTGCGGTCTGCTCTCTGCAATGAGCAACGCCAGCGCAACAAGAGTCGCATCATCGAAGAGTCCCGGCCGTAGAATGCCGTTTCGATCCAGAAAGAGGAGGAAGAGCAAGACGGCAACACGCTTGTTCCCGTCGGAAAGCGGATGATCTTTGATAATGAAGTACAGCAAGTGCGCGGCTTTCTCTTCCGCGGACGGGTACAACTCCTCTCCATCGAATGTTTGCTCGATGTTGCCCAAGATGCCACGCAACGCTTGATCCCGCTCCTGCCCGAAGAGCGAGGAAGCTTCTCCCGATTGGTGCAATGCTGACTGCAATCCGGCAATGGCATCAGCGGCATCGTCATACGACAATTGATACCGTGCGGGGCGCAATGTGGGCGGCACCGTCACGTTTCCTTCGTCGTACTGATGTAACAGCACCCACGTCTGCGCATAACCGGTGATGACCCGCAACAATCCTTTCGCCTGATTGCCTGTCAGTTCCGGATGCATCGACGTCTCGCGTATCAGTGTCAACGCCTGCTCCAGATCCTTCATTCCTTTCTCCGCCAGGCGTTTTTGATGCAATGAATAGCCTTGCAATAAATGCTGTCTCAAAACAGTGGTAGCCCAAATACGAAACTGCGTTGCACGACGGGAATTGACGCGATATCCAAGAGAAATAATCGCATCCAAATTGTAGTACGTCGTTTGGTACGTTTTACCATCCTCAGCAGTGTGTGCAATTTTTGCACATACTGAATTCTTGCTCAATTCACCGGTTTTGAAAATGTTGTTGAGATGTTTCGTCACAACGGATCGCTCCACACCGAATAAGGCAGAAAGTAGCTTTTGGCTTAACCACACCGTTTCATCCTGCAATCGCACATCGACCTGCAGTGACCCGTCATCTGCCATATAGATGACGACCTGATTGTTGCCATTGATCGGAGGTGTTGGAGCCATAGGTGCATGGTCGTCCACCTACGAACCAAAAGCAATTGTCAGAACATCAAACCATGGGAAACTCACCAATCGCATCCACCTCCCCCATCAACCGCTTCGTCTCCGTAAGCGCCACGATGATTTTTTGCCAGTGCAGGAGATCATCACTGGAGAGTGTGCGGCCTTTGCGGTCCTTCAACCACTTTTGAGCGGGTTGGTAGCCGCCGATGAAGAACTCCCAGGCAGACTGCGGCACATTGTCAAAGAACTGCGTTGCGTTGATCCACACTCTCACCAATTTCTCCTCACCCCCCCGACCCCCCTCTCCGTTCCGCCCGTTCTCCTTGCCGGAGAGGGGGGAGACGTCAGCAAAAACCTTCTCCACCTCATTGCTCCCCACAACCGGATACTGCGTAATGAGAGAATGCAGCTTCGGTGATTCCATCAGGTGCAGCAACCGAATCTCACGCCCCAATGTAACAAGCTTCCAAAACACATTTTTGTCCGACGTGAAGGGCACGCGCGGAAAGTCGATCTTCAGAAATTCCTTGTACCGCTCGCGGTAGGTGGGACTGTGCAGCACGGCGTAGATGTAATCGAAGATGTCCTCGGGTCCGAAGACCCCCCGAGACTCGTCATGGTGAGCCTGCCGAACCATGACGTTATGCTGCCCTTCTTCATACTTCATCCCCAACTTCTTTTCGATCCCCGCTACCAACTCCCTATTCAAATTCACCCTCCTCTCCGCGCCTTCGATGGAAGGGGAGTCGGGGTAGAGGTAGAGGGGGAAAAGATATGTTTGGAATCCGTAAAAATTTATATCAATGGGATTCATTGTGACTGATACAGTGGAAAATTCCCTAGTATTCACAAGTGAACGCATCAGAGCAAGACCAAAGTTGCGATGCAGCATATGTTTTGTAGTTTTTGCTCTCGGGTATGCAATAAACCCTTTCGATTGACCAGAAAAGAAAGTCTTTCTTTCATCAAAAGGACGATATTGAATAGAAATAAATGGAGCATCGGTTTGTACATCATCTTTCGCCCATTGAATCTTCCAGTCACGACCATCGTCGGGGAGCAAATATTTCAATTTAAGTTCTTGAGAAGATCGCTCTCTAAAATCATTTATCACAGTAACAATCTCTTGCTGGTAAAATTGTATCGCGACATTATCACGCTTCGTTTGAATCCCCGAATTATACTCCTGGAATAATTGAGGAATCGAATACCCTTTTCCGTATTCAAATTCTAAATGTAAATCCTTCGGCACAAAGAAGAAGTTCGGTGACGGAGCTTCCAACTTTTGCCACTCCGTATTCTCCATATCATGCGCGTTCAGAAAATCATATTTGATCTCGCGCTTGCCGTACAACTCGCAATGATGAACGTGGGCCAGAGGCTTTTTCTTTGTCACCCGTTCGGCAGGCTCAGGGTGACGTGCATTTTTCTCTCCCGTCTTCACGAGGAACGTGATCCCCACGCCCTGCATGATATCGAACACGTTTTCATCTTTGCCGCCGTCCGGCGCTTTCTCCTTGCGCTTGCTGTTCCCGTGCAAATCCAACACATAAATGTGATCGAAGGATTCCATCAATGATTGCCGCATGCGTCGGTGCGTGATGCCGTCGAGGAAAGAATTGTTCGTGATCATGGCCACCACGCCCTGCCTGTTCTTATCAACCAAGTGATGCGCGAAGCGGAGGAACTTGATGTAGTCGTCATCCAGATTCAGTTTCTTCTCGTTCAGGTCCTTCTTGTAGTCATCGATCAAAGTGCCGATCCACGTTTTGCGCTTCTTCCCGTCGGGACCCGTCTCCACGGATGCATTTTGGGAACTGACGCTGTACGGTGGATTCCCCAGCACCACCATGATGGGATAGTCGCGCTTCACTTCCTCGGCCAGCAACGCCTCTTCGGTGAGGGCACCATCCAAACCAAGGCCACGGAAAAGCGTGTCATCCTTCTCCGGGGCTTCCTCCAGGCTGTTGGTGAGGAAGATGCGCAGGCGCTTGTGCAGTTTGTCCACGCCGGATTCCGCCAGCGTCATGCTGAGCTTGAGGTGCGCGATGGTGTAACTGGCCATCATCAGCTCGAACCCGTGGAGGCGCGGGAGGAGGTGATCGTGGACGTATCGGTCCCACATGCCTTCCTGCCCCGCAAAGCGCGTGTGCACCTCGCGGATGACTTCATTGAGGAAGGTGCCCGTGCCCGTGGCGGGGTCCAGCACTTGGACGCGACTGATCGCGCGCTTGCTTGTTTTACCTTGCTGCGTAAACGGCCATTCGATCTGCGCGCGGTCGGCCAGTCCTTCGCTCAATGCAAAATGCTCTTTGAGAATGTGATCCACGGAACGCACGATGTACCGCACGACGGGGAGAGGCGTGTAGAAGACGCCGCGCTCGCTGCGGAGCTTGGGATCGTACTCCTTCAAAAAGTCTTCGTAGAAGTGAATGATGGGATCGTGATCGTCGCCCTTCTTCAAATACAGCCCGTGCACCAACGCATGCACATCGGCACACACGAACACTTCACACAGTTCATCCACGATGAATGAAAGCTTCTTCAGGAAATTCGCTCCCGCAATGTGATCGAAAAACTGCCGGAGGAGGGGATTGCCGGCGGGAATCTTCTCACGAGCCTCCGTGCGGGAAAACGTCTCCGGCGTATCATCGTTGTACCGCGCGACGAAGAGTCCGTAGACCAGCGTCTGCGCGTACAAGTCGGCAAATTGCGCGGGGGTGATATCGTGGATCAGTTTGGCCTTGAGTGCCTGCAACACGCTCTCAATATCTCCGCGTTGACCGTGGAAATCCGCGTCCAAAATTTCCGTGATGTTATCGCGGAGCCGTCGCGCCTTGCCGCCCATGATCTTGGCGAGATGCTCTGCGGAGCGGATGGCATCGGAAGGCTCGGTGATGAAATCGCGCAGCGCATCGGCGAAGATGGAAAATGCGGACTCCTGCGCAGTCAACGTCTGTCCGCTCTTCGTCGCCAAGACAATCGCATCGTTGTACCGTGCCCCGTTTTTGAAGAAGCGAAACTCGATGCCGTTGGTAAGAACCAGATTGGCATATCCGAAATACCGCGCCATTTGCTCGCTCTTCTCCACCTTATCCAGCGATACCGTGATGTCCTTTGCTTCGACGTACGCCAGTGGCACCTCGCCTTTCAGGAAAATGAAATCCGGTCGACCGTGCTCGCTTCCTTTGGGCTCATTGACCACCGTCAACTGCGTGATCGCTTCGAAAAGCGCCTTCAATGCCGGGCGGTAGCTGTGTTCCTGCGCATGACCCGTCGATAGTTCCCGCTGAAGTGCTGCAAGATAATCGGCAACGGGAGACTGCATGGACGGAATGTATCGGATTTGGTGCAGGCAGGGAAGGGGACCGATAGCATCGAATAAATTCGGATATTGCCCGTCTGTTAGCTGCCGATATAAATCGGCAGCTAACGTTTTGTGCGCAAGCGGAATGTAATCCGCATACGCCCGGAGCTTTGAGCGGTAGTGATCGGTTACGTCCATCATTATTGCCGGAGACGCCGACTTGAGTACAATCAATTGCACTATGATTTTCTCCAAAGAAAACGCCGGCAAATGGGTCGCAAGCAAGGAGGAAAGGGTGATCGCGACGTCAAAGAATTTGAAGGATCTTATGCAGGAAATGCACCAACGCAAAGACCGGGATGCAATTCAATATGATTTGGTTCCACCCCATCTCAATTACGCCTGACAGGCACAATACAAACTCCCTACAGATCGTCCGGCGGGATCCCGTAGTACCGAAAGAGGAACGCGGCGATTTCCTTGAAGACGGGGGCGGCGGTGGATTCGGCGAAGACGCTGTACTGGAATTTGGGACGGTCGAACTTCACGAGCAGGATGAACCGGGGATCGGCGGGCGGCGCGTAGCCCATGAAGGTGTTGATGGTCGATCCCGTGCCGGTTTCGTAGCGGCCCCCGGGTCCGGCGATCTGACTGGTTCCCGTCTTGCCGGCCAGCTTGTACCCGGGCACCTTCCCCTTGTTGGCGAAGCCGTAGACGGAGGATTGCGTCAGCATCGCCGTGAGAACCTCCGCCGTCTGCGGCGTGACGACCTGGTCGACCATCTGCGGCTTGCGAACGGTTTCGGTGCCGTCGGCGTGGATGATGCGGTCAATGAGCATCGGGCGCATCAGCCGGCCGCCGTTGGCGAGCGCCGTGTACGCGGTCACCACGTGCAGGGGCGTCGCGGAGAATCCCTGGCCGAAGGAAGCGGTGGCGAGGTCGGATGCCTTCCAGTCGCGCCATCCGCGGAGCACGCCCGCCTGCTCATCCATCAGATCCACGCCCGTGGGCTTGCCGAACCCCAGTACGTCGAGCTTGCGCTGGAAGAGCTTGCGCCCCAGCTTCTGGGAGATGCTGGTCATGCACGTGTTGATGGAGTAGGCCAGGCAATCGGTCATGGACACCCGGCCGTAGTGCGTGAGCAGGGCGTTGCGGATGGTGGTTGTCTTGTCGATCTCCACGGGACCGACATCGTGGTACACGTCCCCCGGCAGCACCTCGCCCTGATCGATGGCAATGGCCATGGTGAGGGGCTTGATGACCGATCCCGGTTCGTAGATCTCCTGCACCGACCGGTTGATGTAGGCGCCGATGCCGATGGCGTTGCGGTACTTCAGCCAGACGTGGGTCTGCTGCGTGGGAAAGATCTCGAAGCGCGTGTACTCGCCTTCGTACACGTAGTACCGCGCCAGGTCCCGCAGATCGTACAGCTCCTCTGCCGCATCGAGATCGGCCGCGATGGATGCGGACAGCTGCGCGCGCCCTTCCGGCGTGAAAATGTGGGGGTAGTAGTCACGCACGATCCGCGTGTTCGTGCGTGGATCGAAGAGTTCCACGACGATTTGCCGCTCCTGCTCCGGCAAGAGAATGAGCGGCTCGGTGGCGAAGACGTCGGCGTAGTTCGTACGGTGGAAGGTGGGCGCATTGGCCAGGGCGATGATGCGGCCCGTCTTCGGGTCCATGACGATGGCCTGCGCGCTGTCGGCTTTGAACTGCCGGACGCTGCGATCGAGGATGCGCTCCACCTCTTTCTGGACGATGGGATCGATGGTCAGCACGATGGTGTCGCCGTCCGTGGCGCTCACGATCTGCTGCCGCGCGGTGAGGATCTGCCCGCCGTCCCGCCCGCTCGCGGCGCTGATGATCCCTTCCTGTCCGCGCAGCTGGGCATCGAACGCGCGCTCCACGCCGTACTGCGCTTCCTGGTTTTGATTGAGGAATCCCACCACGTGCGATGCCACGGTCGGATCGGGATAGAAGCGCCAGTGCTCCTGGAGGAGGGCGATGCAGCGCAGGGGATCCTGAATGATCTTGGCGGATTGGCGCACGTCCGGCGAAGCCGATCGCGCCGCCTCCTGGCGCAGGCGCGACGTCTCCTTCACGGAGGCGAGTTTCGCCTCACGTACGCGCAGGGAGAGCGCCGGCGGCAGGCGGCGCATCACCGGCACGTAGCGCAGGGGCCGCCGGCGCAGCAGGTGGGCCAGGGTGGAGGTCTCTATCTTCAACACCGGCGCGAGTGCGCGGCTCACGGTCTTGAGCCGGGCGGAGGGGATCTCCTCGGGGTTCCCGAAGATGAGTTTCTGCGCGCGATTGATGGAGATGCCCGGCAGCGCCAGATCCGCCACGCGATCCATCTGCACCTTGGTGGCGTTGTACTGCAGCGGAATGAAGGTGACCGCCTGCGCGGCGATCCGACGCTCGATATCGCGTGCGAAGAGGCGGCGCGTCTCGGTGAGGTCGGGGAGCGTGGGCGGAGGGGGCAGGGGGAGAGTCCCGGTGGGG
>CAYZGJ010000004.1:0-28558 GCA_964478005.1 uncultured Candidatus Peribacteria bacterium | reverse complement strand
CGCGCATCGGGATCGACACGTGGAACGGTCGGGAGAGCGTGCAGGTGATGGTGCAGGATGTACGGCGGACGGCCATTGGCTTGTAGCTGTTGGCTATTGGCTTTCTTGAAAATACTTGTCTGCAAATAGCTAAAAGCCAAAAGCTAACAGCCAACAGCCCATCACTTCAGACCGGCGCCAGCTTTCCTTCCATGTCGAACACTTCCGTGATCGGCACGTCGAACGCCGCGGCGATTTTGTACGCGAGCAGCACGGAGGGATTGGTCTGGCCGCGCTCGATGCTCATGATGGTCTGGCGGCTGACGCCCGTGCGCAGCGCAAGCTCTTCCTGCGTCATGTTGCGCTCGAAGCGCAGGCGCCGGATGTGATTGGTCAGTTGCACGTCAGCCATAGCGACGGAGGGAAGGAAGACGGGGAAGGTGTCGGGCCAAGGAGCGTCATTCTACGTCTCTTTCGGCGGCATGCAAGGAGGTATGAACAGTTCGTTAGTTCGTTACGTCGTTATTTCGTTGATTCGTTGTTCGTTTCCTTGCTACGGAAGGCAACCCACAAACGAAATAACGAACTAACGAGAGAACGAATGAACGAGGAGCGCGGTTCCCAGCGGCAGCAGGTACCAGGAAAAGAGGGCAAGACTCCGCTGCGCGACCAGGAGGCGCAGCAGGTGGATGGCCAGCACGCTCACGGCGAACGACGCGAGGAATCCTGCGACGGAAGGCGCGACGGGCGGGAAGAGGACTGCGCCCGTCCACGCATCCAGCAGCGTCTTGGCCACCGCGCCCGCGATGATCGGCGCGGCCAGGAGGAAAGAGAAGTCCAGCGCCGCCTTGCGGTCCATGCCCAGCGCGCGCCCCACGGAGATGGTCGAGCCCGAGCGCGAGACGCCCGGGAGGATCGCCGCGGCCTGCGCGATGCCGATGGAGAGCGCCCGCGGCACCGTCACCCGCTCCTCCTGTTGCGCGCGCCCTCGTCCGATCGCCTCTCCCGCGATGAGCACCACGCCCGTCACGACGAAGCCGAGGCCCGCCGCCGTGAGCGAGCGCATCTCCCCGATGGCGTCCTGGAACCACAAGCCCGCGATCACGCCGGGAAGGGTTCCGACCGCGAGCATCCCCAGCATCCGGCGCGCGCCGTTCGTCCCGCTCACGGCTCCGGTGAGCAGCGCCGTCCACGTCCGGCGGTAGAGCAGCAGCAGCGCGAGCAGGCTTCCTCCGTGCAGCAGCACGTCGAAACCCAGCGCGTCGCCCCCGTCGAGGGGGATCTGCAGCAGGATGCCCGCCAGCACCAGGTGCCCGTCGCTGGAAACCGGGAGGAACTCCGTCAGTCCCTGGACCATGCCGATGATCACCGCCTGCCAGAGCGTCACGCCGTCAGCATAGCGGGTTTCCGCGCAATGGGCACCCGCGCATCAGGTCACAACTCAAGCACTATTCCATTCATTCTTTTTGCTTCCTCCTGCCCTGTTTCCGTATCATAGACGGAACCCATGTCCTCCCCCTCACCCTTCCCCTTCCACGGCATCTTCTCGTCCCTGGGACAGGAGGAGGACCTGCCGCGGGCGGCAGCGTTCCGTGAACGTCCCGCAGAGGAGCCGCGCACCGCTCCCGCGCCGGCAGGGCACAACCGGCAGGGACAGGTCGCCGTCGACATCTACGAGCAGGACGGCTACGTCATCATCAAGGTGCCGATCGCGGGCGTGCGGCTCAGCGATCTGGACATCGAGATCGTCGACAACGTGATCACCATCCGCGGAGCGCGTCATCAGGCGGACGGCGTCCCCGCCGACCAGTACTACCTGCAGGAATGCTACTGGGGCGAGTTCTCCCGATCCATCACGCTGCCCTTCGCCATCGACGCCCGCAAAGTCCGCGCGACGTTCAACAAGGAGAGCATCCTCAAGATCATCATCCCGCGGGAGGACAAGGTGAAGATCGTAAGGATCAGTGAAGGGTGAAGCGCCGCGCGCAATGACCAAATCCCAATTTCCAATGACCAAATCTCTTCGAAGCGGGTTGGTCATTGGTACTTGGTCATTGGTGCTTCTATACTTATCCCATGCAGCCAGTCTGCAAACAATGCGGTTCCGCCTTCATCATCGCCCCCGACGATCTCGCCTTCTACGACAAGGTCTCGCCGGTGTTCAACGGCAATAAGGAGTTGATCCCGCCCCCGACGCTGTGCCCGGAGTGCAGGATGCAGCGGAGGTGGGCGTGGCGGAATGAGCGGACACTCTACCGCCGCACGAGTGATGCATCCGGGGTAGCGATGGTGTCGCTCTATGCGCCGGACAGTCCGCATCGCGCCTATCGCGAAGAGGAGTGGTGGAACGATGACTGGGATCCGCTTTCCTACGGACGGGAGATAGATCTATCCGTTTCATTCTTGCAGCAATTTCATGCGCTTCTTCTGGATGTGCCACGCCGCGGCATGCATCGGAATGGAACGAATGAAAATTGTGAATATGCAACTCTGGGTGGTAACAATAAAGATTGCTATCTGGCGTTCGCTTGCCTGGGATGCGAAGGCGTGCTCCACGGCACCCGCATTATGATGGCCCGGAACGTCGTGGACAGCTTCACCTGCATCGGAGGAGAGAATCTTTCTGAATGCCTCGACTGCATGCAATGTCATACCTGTTTCTTCTGTCAGGATGTATCGGGATGCCATGATTCAATGTTTCTGGAACAGTGCCGCAATTGCTCGCATTGCATCAGCTGCAAAAATTTGCGCAACGTCGAATACCATATCCGAAACGAGCAGGTATCACCCGAAGAATTTGCCCGCTACCGAGACGCGATCCTTTCATCGCATAAGGCGCTCCAAGAAGAGCGTACCGCTTTTCATGCCTGGAAGCTACGCCTGCCGTCACCGGCTGTGCATCGCCAGCAGACCGAAGAGAGCACGGGCGATTATCTGGATCAGGCTCTGCGCTGTTATCAGTGTTTCGATGTGCTGAAAGGCGCCGTTGATTGCCGGCACTGCCAGTTCTGCGGTGCCGGAGCAAAGGATCTGATGGATTGCTGCATGGCAGGGGACCGGTCGGAACTCCTGTACGAGGCGCACGCCCTCTCCACTTCCCAGCAGTGCATCGGCGCGACATTCGGTAATGCGCTCTCCAATGTGTTGTACGGTGATTGCCTGTGGCAGTGCGCCGACTGCTTCGGCTGTACCGGCTTGCGCTTCAAGAGTCATTGCATTCTCAACAAGCAGTATTCCAAAGAAGAATACGAAGCCTTGGTTCCCAAGATCATTGAGAAGATGAAAGCGGACGGGGAATGGGGTGAATTCTTCCCTGTCACGATGTCACCGTTTGCCTACAACGAAACCGTGGCGCAGGAATATTTTCCACTTTCCAAAGAGGAAGTCTTGGCGCGAGGCTGGAAGTGGCGCAATCAGACCGATGAAATGCCGAAAGTCGACAAGATCATTCCCGCTTCCCAACTCCCCGATTCCATCGATGACATTCCCGACGATATTCTCAACTGGGCGATCGAGTGTGACGTCACCAAACGCCCCTTCAAGATCATCAAGCAGGAACTGGAGTTCTACAGGAATATGCGATTGCCCGTCCCGCGCTTGCATCCGGATGAACGGCACCGGAGAAGAATGGCTTTGAGGAATCCACGAAAATTGTGGAAGCGGGAATGTCAGAAGTGCGGGAAGGACATCGAGACGAGTTACGCGCCCGACAGGCCGGAGATCGTGTACTGTGAATCCTGCTATCTGGCTTCCGTTTATTGAGAAAAACATCGGGCAGGATTCACCCTGAGCGAGGAGCGCAGCGACGAGTCGAATGGGCGAGGAGTGCTATTTGAAGGAGGTGTATTGAAGAAATGCAAAATAAGAAATGTGAAATGTGAAATGATTCCGGAAGCAGATTGGTTCCGTGTGCAGGACATATCGACTCAGCACACCATTTTGCATTTCGCATTTAAAAATTTCACATTTCAGATGTCCAGATTCTCCAGCCCGTCATCCGCGGGGATGATGGGGGAGAGTTCCTCGCCGCTCCGGGGTCCGCCCTTCTTCTCGTCTTTCAACCGCAGGACGATCTGGCGGTAGTCGCCCTCGCCGACGCTCTCGGTGGTCAGGTCCTGCAGGTCCGGATGACTGGCGACGTGCAGGTGGACCACGCGGCGGAAGGCGGGGGACATGGGGGAGAGGGCGATGCGGTTGCCCGTGCGGCGGACGAAGTCGGCCTTGGTCTCGGCGATGTGCCGCACCTTGTCTTCCTGCGCGCGACGGTAGCCGTCCACGTCCACCTGCAGGAGCGGTGTGCGATCCAGTTTCAATTGCGCGCGGACGATGGACTTGAGCAGGTGCTGGAGGGAGTTCAGGGTCTCGCCGTGCCACCCGATGATGCGGCTGGCTTCATCGGAGGCGATGTCCACGCGCATCATGTCGTCCTCCTGCGTGACGGTGATGCCGCTGTGCCGCAGGCCGAGGTGCGTGAGGAGCTCTGCGAGGGCCGAGGAGATGACGGAGGTGTCCATGGGGGGATGATAGCAATGATGGATGCGGAATGCGAAATGCAAAATGAGAAATGACCAAATCCCAAATCCCAAGAATTATTCAGGTTGCAGAAAATTGGTCATTGGTCATTGGTGCTTGGTCATTGCAAACAGGGCCCCGCGTTGCCACGGGACCCCGTTGCATTCATTCCTTACAAATCAGCGCACCGCATCCTTCAGCGTCTTGCCGGCCTTGAAGGAGGGGACCTTCATCGCGGGGATGGAGATCTTCTGGCTGGGGTTGCGGGGATTCACGCCCGTGCGCGCCGCGCGCTTGGAGACGCGGAAGGTGCCGAAGCCCGTGATGGTCACGGAGTTGCCGCGCTTGAGCTCCTTGGTGACGATGGTCGTCAGCGCCTCGAGGGCGGCGGCCGCCGCGCGCTTCGTGATGCCCGCGGAGTTCGCGATGGTGTTGATGAGGTCCTGCTTGGACATAGAGGAAGGGGGGAAAGAGTGGGTAAAAGAAGACAACGGCCACAGTCTATAGACCGAAAATCCGCAGATGCAAGCCATTTCTGCAACTTCGTTGGCTGTTGTTAGCCAAAAAGTAGCACCGACCGCTATTGCGAGCCAAAAGACCTGAGCACAAACCATGTTCAGAGAATCGGCTCTTCCGGGCGTTCCAACGGGGTGCGGGGGATGGCAATCCGCATTTTTCCACTCATGACAACCAAGGGGAGGTGCGAAGAGCCCTTTGACAAACCCGCCGCCTTCCCCGACTCTCTGTCCCACATGCCGACCCATCTCGTCATCGTCGAGTCCCCGGCCAAGGCCAAGACCATCAAGCGGTTCCTGGGCAAAGACTATCTCGTGGAAGCGAGCATGGGCCACGTGCGCGACCTGCCGCAGAGCGGATTGGGCGTGGACGTAGCGGGGGGTTTTGCTCCGACCTACGAAGTGGCGGAAGGGAAGAACGCCGTGGTGAAGAAGCTCAAGGACGCGCGCAAGCAGGCCGACGACCTGTGGATCGCCACCGATGAAGATCGCGAGGGGGAGGCCATCGGCTGGCACCTGACGCAGGTGCTGGGCGAGAAGGAGAAGAACGTGAAGCGCATCGTCTTCCACGAGATCACGGAGACGGCCATCCGGGAAGCGGTCGCGCATCCCCGCACCCTCGACATGCGCCTGGTCGACGCGCAGCAGGCGCGCCGCATCCTCGACCGCCTCGTGGGGTACACGCTCTCCCCGTTCCTCTGGAAGAAGGTCTACAGCGGCCTCTCCGCCGGGCGCGTGCAGTCGGTGGCCGTGCGCATCATCGTCGACCGCGAGCGCGCAATCCGCGCCTTCACGCCCGTGGAGTACTGGTCGCTGGAGGCGCAGCTGGAGACGGGGGACAAGCAGAGCTTCTCCGCGATGCTGGACCGCAAGGGCGGCAGGAAGATCGAGCTGCACAATCAGGAAGAGACCGATGCGGTGCTCGCCGACCTGCAGGGGGCGTCGTATGCCGTTGCCCATGTTGAAGAGAAGGAGGTGCAGCGTCATCCGGCGGCGCCCTTCACGACTTCCACCCTGCAGCAGGAGGCCAGCCGCAAGCTGGGCTTCTCCGTGAAGCAGACGATGGTGGTGGCGCAGCAGCTCTACGAGGGCGTGAGCCTGGGCAAGGGGGAGGGGCAGGCGGGTCTCATCACCTACATGCGTACCGACTCGGTCAATCTCTCCACCAAAGCGCTCCAGGATGCCAAGGAGACCATCGAGAAGCACTACGGGCGCGAGTACATCCTCTCGAGCCCACGCCTCTACCAGACGAAGGCGAAGGGGGCGCAGGAGGCCCACGAGGCGATCCGCCCCACGGAGATCAGTCGGACGCCGCAGTCGCTCGCGGGGGTCCTCGACCACCAGCAGCTCAAGCTCTACACCTTGATCTGGAACCGGACCGTCGCCACGCAGATGCCCGCCGCGCAGTTCAAGCGCGTGGCGGCGGACATCGATGCCAACGGCTACACATTCCGCGCCACGGGCCAGACACTGCTCTTCGACGGATTCATGCGCGTGTACCTGGAGGGGCGCGACGATGAGGAGGAGAGTGCGGAGGAGGGGGAGAAGCTGCTGCCGCCGCTCGCCGCGGGCGACGCGCTCACCTGCCAGGAGCTCCTGCCCGAGCAGCACTTCACGAAGCCGCCGCCCCGGTACACCGAGGCGAGCCTCGTCAAGAAGCTGGAGGAGGAGGGCATCGGCCGGCCCAGCACGTACGCGCCGACGATCAGCGTCATCCAGCAGCGCGGGTACATCCGGAAAGAAGGCCGGACGCTGGTGCCGGAGGACATCGCCTTCACGGTCACGGATCTCCTCACCGAGCACTTCCCCGACATCGTGGATCTCGCCTTCACGGCGCACATGGAGCAGTCGCTCGATGACATCGCCGAGGGGGAGAAGCAGAGCGATGCATTCCTCAAAGGCTTCTTCCACCCGTTCCAGAAGCGCGTGGAGGAGAAGACCCGGGAGGTGCAGAAGGGCGACGTCCTCAAGGAGTACGAACTGGGCACCGACCCCGCCACCGGCCTGCCCGTCATCGCGCGGACCGGACGCTTCGGCCCCTACGTTCAGCTGGGGAGACCGGCGCAGTCCGACGGGGCGAAGGGCCAAGGGAAGAAAGGCGCGAAGAAGAAGGAGCAGTTGCGCACGGCGTCGCTGCCCAAGACCGTCTCCCCCGAGCATGCCACCCTGGAGCAGGCACTCGCGCTGCTGGCGTTTCCGAAGGTGCTGGGGAAGGAGAAGGGCGAAGAGGTCACCGTGATCCTCGGGCGCTACGGTCCGTACATCAAGCACGGCAAGGCGACGGTTTCGCTGGGGGACATGGATCCGTCTTCCGTCACGTTGCAGCAGGCGCTGACGATGATCAGCGAGGCGGCGGAGCGCAAGAAGAAGGCGGCGGAGCCGTTGAGAATCCTCGGCAAGGATCCCGACTCCGGCGGGGAGATCACCGTGAAGGACGGCCGCTTCGGTCCCTACGTCACCGACGGCAAGACCAACGCGTCGCTGGGCAAGAAGTTCACGCCCGACTCCGTCACCCTCGCGGATGCGATCACGATGCTGGAGAAGAAGCGCTCCGCACCCAAGCGCGCGTGGAAGGGGAAGAGGAAGTGAGGCGCAGGTGGTGCATGCGATTGCGTTTACTGTAAAGTAAGAGTAGAATTGTACTGTAAACTTTCCTCCTCCCTGTCTGCGCCAGGAGATTCTCCGCCTACTCGGCAAAGGTCCCAGGAAACCCGGGGAACTGGCTGGTTCATTGGGGATCAGCCGTCAGGCGCTGCACGCGCATCTGCGGGTGCTGCTGGAGGAGCGGCGCATTGAGAAGCACGGTGCGGGTCCCCATGTGACGTACGCCCTTGCCGTGCAGAAGACGAGCAGGGTGGGGGAGGATTACGAGCGCTGCAGGACGGAACTCTTGCCGTTGTACCGTGAGAAGTACGGAGATCTGTGGAAGCGGTTCCTGTCTCCGCATGCAACAGGGAAAGGGTTGGCGGCGGACGTGATGGATTTGCAATTTCTGCTCGATGCCTCGTCCGTGTATTCCTCCAATATCGAAGGGAATACCCTCGATCTCAATTCTTTTCTCAATTCCCGGCTGGCTCCGCGGAAGCATCGTGCAAAGGAAGCGGTGGAGATCGAGGATTTGGTGACCGCCTACGAGTATGCACGTTCGCATCCGTTGACGGAACGGCACATGTTGCATGCCCATGGTCTCCTCAGCGGCCAGTTCGTCGCGCCGTCGCGGCAGGGGTGCTACCGGCAGGAGCCCGTCGGCGTATTTTCGCAGGCAGGTCTGGAGTACATGGCGGTGGAACCGCATCTGGTGGAGCAGGAAATGCATGCGCTGTTCGCGATCATGCCGACGTTGCTTTCGACGCAAGCTTCTGAAGCGGAGCGGTGCTTCTGGGCGACTTGGGTGCACCTGATGATCGCGCTCATCCACCCGTTCAGTGACGGCAACGGCCGGACGGCTCGGTTGTGTGAGAAATGGTTTCTGGTGCGGACATGCGGAGAACATGCGTTTGTCATACAGAGCGAGGAGGCGTATTGGTGTCAGCGTCCGCAGTACTATCGAGCGCTCAAATTGGGGGTGAATTACTGGGAAGCGGATCTGGGAAAAGCGATGCCGTTCTTCAGCCTGCTTCCGGATGGGATAGGGAAAGAGCAGAAGCGATGATGTTTTCCTTCTTCTCCTTTCGCCACTTCTTCACCGCCGCCTCCCGCCGCATGGCCTCGCTCAGGGTGGGGAATTCCTCGTGGTAGACGATGGTCACGGGCAGCCGCGCGCGGGTGTACCGGGCGCCCTTGCCGCTGTTGTGCACGGCTTCCCGCGCCGCCAGATCGTTGCACGCGCCGCTGTAGAGCGAGCCGTCACCGCAGCGGGCGAGGTAGAAGAAGGGCATGGAGGCACTGTAGCAGGTTGCCCCCGCTTTGCGGTATGATAGGTATGGTGCAGTATGCAATCACCGTAGGCGCTTAGCTCAGCTGGTAGAGCATCGGTCTCCAAAACCGAGGGTCGGGGGTTCGAGTCCCTCAGCGCCTGCCAATACAAGCATTCACGATTTGCTTTCTCTTCGCTGTGTTGTCTTTTTTATCTTTCCTTTCTCCGCACATTTTGGTCATGATACAACATTTTCCGATAGTGTGAAAAATGGCGGGCATGCGAATAATGCTCCATTATGATCCGCGCTGCTGCAGCTCACCAGTGAGCATATCACTTTCGGCTCGAGAGGTATTCGGTCGACGCCGGGCCACCGTGAATGCATCCACTTCCGTGAGGAGCCATTCTTGGCTATTGAGTATCGCCATGGGTAAGACTTCCTCTTTGCGCGCGATAAGCGCTGCGATATTCGCATGGGGGCAATGCTCCAGTCCGAAGACGTAGCGGTCAAAGGATCGGACTCTTTGAAATTCCTCTCCGGGATTTTCGTACACCACCGTATTCAAAAACACATGGGGATCAATTTTTTGTTCAAAAAGCACATAGATATACGGCATGTTCATATTGGCCGTGGTCACACAGACCGTGCCGTTCTTCTCTGCGGAGACCAGTGCAATGGCGCGGTCAAATGAGGTATAGAAAGCAGGAGCAACCTGCGGGGGGTACGTGGTAAAGTATGCCTGCGTGAAGCCGACGAATAAGACGATATGGGTGAGGATCAGCGTGATGAAGACCGGACGGTTCCTCCGGAAAAATTCGACGCCGGTCGCCCAGAAGAATACCAACGGAAAGAGCAGGACGTTCATCCGATTCACATTCACTTCCAGTAAGGCCGCAAGACCGATGCAGACAAGGAGCCAGAGGAGAAAAAAAACTTCCATCTGGAATGTTCTGAGCCGCACCCGCGAAGCAACAAGGCAGATGCCCAGAAGCGCAATCGGGGTATTCATGAGATAGATAAGCCCATAACCCGGAACAGCGCTGAAAATATTGTAGTCTGCTTGTACGAAGAGAAAGTCCCAAAATCTGCGCAAATGAGGAATCAATTGTCCCACCGGATCGCTGAATATCGAGGAAACAGTCATATAGCGGGGCACGCCCGACAGCATCGGAATAGTGATCCACGGCGTGGAGAGTGACCCCAGATGAAAATGATTGATAAGCAGTGACAGTCCCACCGGAAGAGCGAGCAGGAAGAAGAGGATGATGGACGTCGTGATGATCTTCCAAGAAAAACGCCTATGCCACAGGAGATACGTCATGGAGAGACCGACATACGCAGGTACGGTGAAATACGAAGCACCGTGTGTATAGAAAGAGAGGCCGAAAAATAAAAATGCAAAAGGAAGGTAGCTCTGTTTTTGGCAGGCGAGGATTTGAAAGAACACACCCATCAGAAAAATGCCGGGAAAGAAATTCTCATCCAGCGCCCAACGCGAAATCATGATGTGCCATGGCATGATAGCGAGAAGAAATGCGCAAAGAATCGCGAACCCATCTCCTCGCACTTTCTTCACGAGCAAAGGAAAAATGAGTAGGGAGGAAAGGTTGAGAAGGAGTTGGCCCGCCCGGACGGTGATGGATGAGGCACCTCCGATCGCAAAAAACAATGCTTCAATATATGCCGGTAAGGCGCTCATCCCCGATCCCCAAGAGACGAGAAAAAGAGGAAGGCGGAATCCATTGCGATCAATGCCGTAATGCAGCAGGGAGTACGCGTCGTACGCAGTGGCAATTTCATCTTGGTGCAAACCGGATGGGATCGATCCGAACTGATAGACGCGCACCCCGACTGCCACGAGGAGAATGATGCCAAGGGCAATACGTTGCAGATACGCAGGAGAGAGGAAGGTTGCAGATGGAGGGTGCTTCACGTCATGCCATGGAAAGGATTGCATCATAGAAGATGATTGATTACACAAGAAGAGCCATTCCTCTCCGGATATGGTCCCATAGATACAGGTATCAAGATAATCCAGACAAGAGCGCCGAATGTCGTGGCTTACGGCCTGCCATAGAACTAAAAGTCCAAATCTGCTATACTGATCCGATGCACATCGAAATTGAAATCCCGCGTCCGTGGTCGCTGGTCCTGCTCCTGAGCGGGATCGCGGGCGTTCTGACGTGGTTCGGCGGCGGGATCGATGCGCTGGCGCTGGGCGGGCGCCTCTCGGACGAGCAGGTGACCATCCGGCAGGCGGAAGCACAGGTGCGGGATCTGCGCATCGAACAGGAGGTCCTCAGCCGCCGCGAGACGATCCTGCGGGCGGAACTCGATGCCCTGGAGGATGCCATCGAGCGGAGCTACGACCCCGACACGATCGCGGAGCTGTCCGACACCCGCGCGCGCTTGCTGCAGCTGCTCAGCGACAAGCGTGCCGGCGAGCAGGCGATCCTCACGTCCCTCCGGCAGATCTGGGAGGCGCAGGCGTTCACGCTCAGCCTGCAGCCGGCGGCCGGGGGCGCGCTGCGCGATCCTCTCCCCTTCCGCTGGCCCGTCGAACCGCTCCTGGGCATCTCCGCGCACTTCCGGGATGAAGGCTACCGCGCGCGTTTCGGCATCCCGCACAAGGCGATCGATATCCCCGTCGAGCAGGGGTCGGTCGTGGCCGCGGCGGCCGACGGCGTCGTCGTGAAGGCGCAGGACAACGGCCTGGGATTCAACGCGCTCGTGATCCGCCACGGCGGCGGGTACGCCACGCTCTACGGGCATGTCTCGGCCTACCTCGTCGAGGAGGGGCAGGAAGTGGCGGCGGGTGATCCGGTGGCGCTCAGTGGCGGCACGCCGGGCACGCCGGGCGCGGGGAATCTGACCACCGGCGCCCACCTGCACTTCGAAGTCATCAGGGACGGGGAGCAGACGGATCCGCTGCCGCTGCTGGAGGGGCAGGCGGCGGGGGCGTTCCGTTGAGGGGGGGAGCGGAGCCGTTCCGCTGGTGGGCGAAGCTCTTCTGCATGATGATGTGCGCCGCATGCTCGTGCCGGCGGACCATGTCGATGCTGATCTGTCCGGGCGTTTCCGCGGCGGTGTCGATGACGAGCGTGCCGTAGCGCAGGAGGTAGCTGAGGGAGCTGGGGTAGAACGGTTTGACGTTCGTGATGGCCGCGTACTGCACCTGGTTGATGCTGCGGCCCAGCAGGTGCTGATTCTGGAAGATCAGGCGGAAGTTGGTGACGTAGAGGACGTCGTAGCTGAAGTCGAGCCAGGCTTTCCACAGGAAGATGAACGCGAAGAGGAAGAGTCCCAGCGCGAGCGCGATTCCGATGATATTGCCCTGGGTCAGGAGCAGAATCCCGATGCCGAAGGTCAGCGCGATGAGCGGAGGGATGACCCCCAGGAAGAGGACGACGGGGCTCTTGGTGACCACGTACTCCACGGTCTCGCCCTCCACCAGCCGCATCCCGCGCTGCATCGCATCGGCTTCGTCGTTCTCCGCGGCGGCCTCGATCTCCGCCAGCTTGAAGAGCCGGATGAGCCGCAGCACGCGAATGGACTCGGTGCCGAAGATGCCCGCGTAGAAGGGGATGATGGAGAGCAGGTCGACGATGCCGAAGAAGGAGAAGACGTAGCGCAGTCGCTTCGGCGCGGCGTAGATGCGCAGCAGGTACTCCACCGTGAAGATGCCGACGATCATCGCCTCCAGGATGTGGATCCCCACGGTGTAGGGGCCGAAGGTCGGGAAGAATTCCACGGGGACCAGCGCCGCCGAGATCAGGATGAGGACGACGAGGAAGAAGTTGAATGCGTGGCCGATCCGTCCGCGCCCGTGATGGAGCACGTTCCAGAGGAACAGACGCATCTGCTGCCGTTTCTGGTGGCGGGACATATCCATGGGCTCAGTATGCGCTCTTTTGGGTCCGGGGAACATCCGATTGATCGTCGTCTCCCCGCGCCTGCTGCCGCGCCTGCGTCTGCGCGAAGGCGTCCGTCATGCCCGCCACGTAATCCTTGACTGCTTCCGCGAGCGATCCGCCCGTGCGTTCCTGCAGGGAGGCGATTTTGTCGTGGGGATGGGCGAGGGTGTGCGTGCAGAGCGCGGTGACGATGCGCTGGCCCTCCTCCGCCCGGCTGCGCACGGAGGGGTGCAGGTAGAGCCTGTCCGCCAGGAATCCGCGCAGTTCGTCCATGCCTTCCTGCATCGCGGGGGAGAATGCGATGTCATTGTCGGACGTTTCGATGAGGTCGCGGACCATCAGATCCGTGAGCGCGCCGCGCACGTAGGTCCCGCGTGCTTCCGTGCGCCCGAGCGCGGCGCGCCCCAGGCGGATCGTCTTCAGATCGGAGAGCGGGAAGAATCCCGCCCGCAGGCCGTCGTCGCAATCATGCGACAGATAGGCGATCTCGTCGCTGCGATCGGCGAGGGCGGATTCCAGGGTGCGGTGTCCGCCGGCTGCGTGCTTGCAGAGCCCCTCCTCCACTTCGCGGTTGAGGTTGAGGCCCGGCGCGGCGGCGCTGTGCTTCTCCAGCAGCGTGACGATCCGCAGCGACTGCTCGTTGTGCTCGAAGTGTCCCCCCTGCTCCCGCATCCAGGCGTCCAGCGCTTCCTCCCCCGCGTGCCCGAAGGGCGGGTGGCCCAGGTCGTGCGCCAGCGCGATGCACTCCGTCAGGTCCTCGTTGAGCGACAGCGCCCGCGCCAGATCCCGCGCGATCTGCGCCACCTCCATGGTGTGGGTCAGCCGCGTCCGCACGTAATCGTCCTCCGCATCCACGAACACTTGTGTTTTGCCCTGCAGCCTGCGGAAGGCCGCCGCATGCAGGATGCGGTCGCGGTCCCGCTGGAAGGGGAAGCGGATCGCGTCCTCCTCTTCGGGCACGGCGCGCCCCAGCCGCCCCTCGTGCGGGACGGCGAGAGGAGAGAGGAGCGCATTGGCCTGCGCGATGCGGTCTGCAAGGGGGAGCATGGCTGTTCATTCTACTATACACTGCCGCCCTCACCCAGCCCTCTCCCAAAGGGAGAGGGGGAGAAGGAAGGTCTCCCTGTTCCCCATGGTGGGGGTGGCCAATCGGATCGCTACCCTGTGTTTTTTGAATGGTCCCAGTGAACCGTTGCGACAGAAACGCTTCATCCTTGGAATACCAAGGGGGTGGCCGCATCCCGCGACCGCAATCGAGGGAGATTGAGCCTCCCATAAGCGCTGTTAGGAAGAAACATACTTCTGCCCTGACGCATTCCCGAGACGGGAGCCAGTCTACGTCCGGTCGTGCGGACAGTCGAGCAAATGGGCGGGACAATCGTCCGTCACAGGAGCGTCGCAACCAGCACATTCGTCTTCCCCGCGCGCACGGCATCTCTGTCTCCGCCGCGGTAGGTCCAGTAGCGGTCGGCATGGCAGACGGTGCAGTCGGTGATGCGTTCGCGTTGGGATGCCGGGATGCCAAGGTCAGCAAGTTGCCGGTCGGCGATGCCCGGGAGATTCACCAATCGTCCGTTGAAAAACAGCGGATCGATGCCGGGGAGTTCCGCGGCGGGATCGGAAAATTCCGCATGGTCGAAGCCCAGCGACGGCCCGATGCCCACGAGGGTGTCTGCCGGATCGATGTTCCACTCCTCTTTCATGGCGCTGAAGAACGATGGAATCGCGCCATTGAGCAGCCCCCGCCAGCCCGCGTGCAGGACGCCGAGCACATGGTGATCAGGAGCGTAGACGACGAAGGACTGGCAGTCCGCGCTGCGCGTCGTCAGCCAGAGTCCCGTGTGATCCGTCAGCGCGCCGTCGGCTTCCTCTTCCCGTTGCGATGCCTCCCGCACGATGATCGTCCGGTTGCCATGGACTTGCCGGAGCGACACGATCCGCGCCGCCGCGCACGCCTTCAGCACATCGCCGTCATTGCCGATGGCATCTTCCTTGGTCAGCAGCACCGTGTGCAGACGGTCGGCGTAGGGGGAGAGGATGGAGAAGGGGGAATCGATCATGGGAGGAATGGAAAATGCAAAATGAGAAATGAAAAATGATGTGCAGAGAGAGGTGCTGACGTGCAGGAATTGTGCATGTAGCATTTCTCATTTTCCATTCTTTTCCTCGTGGAGCAGCATCGGTATCCGCCAGATGACGTCCCGCGCCCGGAAGGTGGGCCGCTTCTGCCGTGTCAGGAGTTCCGCAGCGCGCTTGATGATGGACGATCCGCGGATGGCCGCGCGGGTCGGATCCTCCCCCTGCGCGATGAGGCCCGCGATGAGGCCCGCCAGCGCATCGCCCGTGCCGCCGACGGTGAGGCCCGCCGTGCCGCCCGCCACTTCCGTGAGGACGCCGTCGGGTCCGGCAACGGCATCCGTCTGCCCCTTGAGCACGATGGTGCAGCGATGTTCCCGCGCCGTGCCGCCGAGGATATCGGGGTAGAGGTGCATGCGTTCCAGTTCGCCCCGGTGCGGCGTGAGGACGGCGGTTTTTCCGGCTGCCGCTTGCGGCGTGAAGGGCTGCAGGGCGGAGGCGTCCAGCACCAGCGGGCACGCCGCCCCCTCGATCAGCTGCCGGATGGCGGCGAGGGTCTCCGGCGTGCGGTCGAGCCCCGGTCCGATGACCGCCCCGTCCATGCTGGCGAGGAGTTCCAGAATCGGACCGACATCGCGCGTGGCCAGGGCATCGTCCCCGAACGTGCGGACCTGAAAATTGAGAGACGCCTGTTTCGCGACTTCCTCATGACAGGGCGGGACGAACAGATACAGTAGATCCGCCCCCGACGCTTCCGCCGCCAATGCGCTCAGGATCGGCGCTCCGTGGATGAACCGCGACCCGCCGATGATCGCCACTTTTCCATTCTCGCCTTTGTGGGAATCGGGGGGGCGGGACATGCGGAAATGCTAAATGAAAAATGGAAAATGCGAAATGGTACGGTGACGAAAGAGCTACTGCTTGTAAACGATATTCTGCGGCTTCCCTGCCAGAAAACATTCGATGTTACGGAGGGCGATTTCCCGCCCGTTTGCGACGGCCTGTTCCGTAGAAAAGGCGATGTGCGGAGTCACCAGGACATTGGGATTGCTCAGGAGTTTTTGATAGTACGCATTGGTCGTATCACCGAATGTTTCAGGATCGCAGTCCACTGCGGCGCCGGCCACGATTCCCTCGTCCATCGCGTGCAGTAATCCGTCGAGATCATACGTGTAGACTCTGGCAAAGCTGATGAAATAGCATCCGCGTTTGAGTTGTGAAAAAAACGAGGCATCCAGCAGGTTGCGACTGGTGGAGTTGCAGTTCAAAGCGTCGATGACGAGGTCTGCATTGCTGGATCGTTCCATCAGATTCTGACCTCTGTCGAAGAACTGCACATCCATGCCGAATGCCTTGCACACGACCCCGACCTGACTGCCGATACTTCCGTGTCCTACGATGAGAACCCGCTTTCCGTGCAGACTTTGCTGGAGTTGGAGCGGAACGTTTTCCGTAGCACGCACCAGAGGCGCGAATTTTCGGAAGAGCGACAGTGTCATATACAGCACCCACTCCACGATGGAGTCCCGGTTTCCACCCTGGGCATTGGCGATCAGCACGCCTCTGCTTTTCAGCTCCTCGGAATCAAATGCACCCAATTCGATGTACGGATACGTTATGAAGACGTTGCGAAGGGAGGGAAGACTGTCGAGAAGAAAATTGCCATTGCTGAAGATGACGTCGGCACCTTGTGTTTTGTCCAGAAAATCTTTCACCGATGTCGGATTGTCCTTCACAACCAATTCGCCAATCGATAACAGGCGTTTTCTCTGCGCATCATTCAGCGTGATGCCGAGCGTGACGATCTTCTTTACAGTTGCTTTCATGAGGATGAAGAAATGGAAGAAGAGATAGGCAGCCGTTCACCCCCGACTCTCTATTCTAAACCTATCATATTCCCCCTCCACCGTCTTCGTTATCTTCCTCCGGAACTCCCCCTGCGAAAACTGCCGCGCGTGATCGCGAATGATTGCCCGGTTCCAGGTCATCGCTTCGAATCGATGCACTGCGTCCCGCATGCTTTCCACCGATTGTTCCGCGAAGAATATCCCTGTTTCGCCGTCGCGGATGGAATCGAGTGCGCCGCCTTGCCCAAAGGCGATGACGGGAGTGCCGCAGGCCTGCGCTTCCAGCGGGACGATGCCGGCGTCTTCCATCTGCGGGAAGAGCAGTGCTTTGGATGTCGCATAGAGTGATGGAAGCTCCGCATCCGGAACAAATCCGCGAAAGGTGACGGTCGGCCCGGCGAGTTTCTTCAATCGCGCTTCGTCCTGCCCGCGCCCGGCGATCGTCAGCGGCAGGTGCCGTTCGTTGGCCAGTTGAATCAACAGGTCGAAGCGCTTGTAGGGAACCAGTCTCCCGATGGCGAGAAATTGGGATTTGGGATTTGGGATTGGGGATTTGGGATTGGGGATTTCGAAAAAACGATCGTCGACCGGCGGGGGGATCACGATGCTGTCGCGGCCGTAGATGCGCGCGATGCGCTCCTGCGTCGTGCGGGAGTTCGCCAGGAAGACGTCGACGCGCTGCGCGGTCGTCAGATCCCACCGGCGCAGGCGGCTCAGCATGCGTTTGACCGCAGGGCGGACCGGGCCGGGTATCCGGAAGTCGTCCAGGTACTGCTCCTCCATCTCCCACGCGTAGCGCATGGGCGTGTGGCAATAGCAGAAGTGCCGCGCCCCGGGCGGGACGATGACGCCTTTGGCGACGGCGTGCGAGGAGCTGAGCACCGTGTCGAAGCCCCGGAGGTCGATGTCCTCGATGGCGCGGGGCATCAGCGGCAGGAGCACCTGATGATTGCCGGTCCATTGATAGAGGCGCTGCAGGCGCGTGGGCCGGATGTCGGCCCCGGCGAGAGGGCCCAGCTTCTCCGGGCGGGCAACCGTCGTGAAGAGGGGGGCATCCGGAAAGAGGGCGTGCAGTTCGTTCAGGACGTGTTCCGCCCCTCCGAAGGTGGTCAGCCAGTCTGCGACGATGGCGAGGCGCATGGAGGAGAATGTCAAATTTCAAATGACAAATGTCAAATGACGGGGGCGAAGATACTCTATACTCTCCGTCGATGCTCCGCACCCCGCGCCGCCTCCCCCAGCGCTTCAACCGACCGATCACGCCCCAGACGCGTCGTCTGGTGGAACAGAGGGTCCAGCGCAGGCGGGAGCACCGGACCAAGCAGGTGCAGCGGATGATGCAGCGGTGGCAGCGGCGGATGGAGACGCTGCGGAAGTCGTTCGTGCAGTTCCTGTTCTTCGCCGTGCCGGCGACCGTCGTAGCGGGGGTCGGTTTCCTCGTCTTCTCCTCCGTTCTGCACATCCGGGAGGTGCGCATCCCCCTCACGGACCCGCGCATCGACGTGGAGCAGATCCAGCGCGGCCTGGCGCCGCTCTTCGGGCGGCATCTCTTCTTCCTGCCCGAGCGCGATGCGGAGGTGCTGGCTGCGGAAGTCGTGCCGGATCTTGCAGCGGTGACGGTCGCCAAGCAGTACCCTGCCACGCTGGAGGTGCGCCTGACGCTCGATCCCCTCATCGCCCGGCTCGCCATCGACGATCCCGCAGCGCCTCCGGCGGCGGAGGCGGGCACCGGCGCGACGGCCCCCGTCCTCTCCGATTTCCTGACGGAGAAGGGGACGTACGTCGCCTACGCGGACGCGCGGGTCGCATCGGGCGCCGACCTGCTGCAGCTCCACGTCGTCGATTGGGGCGTGCGTCCCGTACCCGGCACGCTCCTCCTGGAGCCGGAGATGCTCGCGGCCATGACGCAGGCGGAGCAGCTGCTGGGGGAGGAGTTCGGTCGTCCCGTCACGCTGCGCACGGTCTTTTTACGGGCGCGGGAGTACCACCTGAAGACGCCCCTGCACACCCTGTGGTTCGACCTGCGCACGCCCGTCGGCGATCAGCTGGCGCGCTATCGCACGTTCCTGCAGGCCGAGGGGGAAGGCGCGGCGCAGCAGTACGTCGATCTGCGATTGGTGGACAAAGTGGCGTATCAGTAGGAAATATCCTTGATTTCCGTTTCCAACTCCGCAGACATTTTTGCGGCCGGCGGTTTTCCCGCACGCAGGCCTCCGCTAGAATCTCCCGCGATGTTCGGTCCTGTCCTCTCCGTCCTGCTGATGGGTATGGTTCCCGCGTGGGGAACGCAGCAGTCCGCCCCGCCCCTCCCCCGTGTGCTGCACGTTGCGCCGCCTGCGCTGGATGCCCGGCTGCTGGCCGGGGAACGCCTGGCGTCGCTCTCGGCATCCGGCGCCGTCGTGATGGACCTCGACAGCGGACAGGTGCTCTTCGCCCACGCAGCCGATACCGCTCGTCCCATGGCCAGCCTCACGAAGCTGATGACGGCGCTGCTCATCGTGGAGGGGCATGCGCTCGACGAGACGGTGACCGTCCCCTCCGATATCGCCGCCGTAGAGGGGAATGTGGCCTATCTCCCGCCGGGGGAACGCTTCAGCGTGGGGGATCTCCTCTCGGCGCTGCTCATCCGCTCCGCCAACGACGCCGCCGTCACGCTGGCGCAGTTTCACAGCGGATCGGTCGAGGCGTTCGTCCGGGAGATGAACGACCGGGCGCGCGTGCTGGGGCTGACGCAGACGTCCTACCAGAATCCTGCCGGCTTCGATGCGCCCACCCAGCGCAGCACGCCCCGGGAGCTGGCGTGGCTGGCGACCTACGTCCTCACGGAGCCCGCCATCGCCGAGCGCATGGCGCTATCCTCCGCGCAGATCGCCGGGTCCCGCGGGAGCACGATCACCCTCACCAATACCCATGCGCTGCTGCGTGCCGCCGATGCGTCCGCCGGAAACGCCGCCGCCATCGTCCGGGCGGGCAAGACGGGTACCACGGATGATGCGGGTCAATGCCTCCTCTCCATCATCGAGGCCGGCGGCCGTCGCTACGTCTCCGTCTTCCTCCATTCCGCGGACCGCTATGCGGACATGCGACAGGTACTCGCCAGCCTGCCGCAGTAATTCCTCTTGTTCGTGCTGCAGCATCCACTCCGCCACTGGCTGTCGATCCGCATCCGTCTCACCTGCGCGGCGATCTTTCTGGCGGGAACTCTCCTGCCCCCCTACATCCCGCGTGAAGCGCTGGCGCAGACCGGAGCGGATGAACTGCCGGTGACGCAGTCGCAGTTCGTGCTGGTGGAAGACGGCTTCCTCATGAAGTCGAGCTCGCTGACGCAGCAGGGCGCGCGCCGCGCGTACGCCGAGGGACTCCTGCATACCGTGCGGGAGGGGGAGAGCCTCGCCGCCATCGCCGAGCGCTACGGCATCCGGCCCGACACCATCCGCTGGGCCAACAATCTGGAATCGGGCGCCACGCCGAAGACGGGAGATGAATTGATCATCCTGCCGGTGGACGGCGTGCTCCACACCGTTTCGCGGGGGCAGACGCTCTCGCGCATCGCGGAGCTCTACAGCGTGTCGTCGGAGCAGATCAGCGAGCAAAACGGCATCCAGGGCGGCTTCATCCTGGCGGGACAAGAGCTGATCATCCCGGGCGCTTCCCCCATCATCGCCGCTCCTCCGCCTCCGCCGCCGTCCCAAGTGGCGGTTGTCCCGCCGGGGCAGCAGCCCACCCAGCAACCCGCTCCGCCGGCGCCAGCCCGCCCGGCTCCGCCCACGCCAGCCCGCCCGGCTCCCCCCTCGCCCGGACGCCCCACCGCCGAGACGCCGACCCCCTCCGGCAGCATCCTCCAGATGCCTTGCGAGAACTGCGCCTACACCCAGTACTACCATGCCGGTCACTACGCCGTGGACCTGCAGACGCGCGGGGGCGGGCCCATCTTCGCCTCGGAGGCCGGCACCGTCATCCGTGCGGAGAACGGCTGGAACGGCGGCTACGGCAACGTCATCGAGGTCGATCACGGCAACGGGCTCATCACCCTCTACGCGCATAACAAGGAACTCTACGTGGGTGTGGGCGACCGGGTGGCACGCGGGCAGCAGATCGCCTGGATGGGCAATTCCGGACGCGTCTACGGCAAGACCGGCATCCACGTCCACTACGAAGTCCGCGTCCACGGCGTGAAGAAAAACCCCGTCCTGTACCTGAAGTAGAGACGTTCCGGCGCAGACCCGATGCCCGGGATGACCGTAAAGACGTTCCGTTGGAACGTCTCTATCCCTGTATGCAGGCAATGTATTGCATAATAAGGCAAATCATGTTACAATGAGATGAATGCGCGCTCCCTCCTCCCCCGTTCCCAGGCACGATCCGGGCCATCCTTCCCTGCTGGAGCAGCACCTCGCGGTGGCTGTGGTCCTGTGGATCATCGTCGCGGGCCTCGCGGTCCTAGCAGCCAATGCATGGGCGCTGGAGGCGCTGTGATGGCGGGGGATCGTTCCTTCGGTATTTCGTTATTTCGTTTGTTCGTTGATGTGTTGTTCGTTGGGAGGGCGGACGTGCGTTCTGTTGCGCATGCCGTCCCGTTCGCGATTCCGCATGTGTACACGAGTACCCAGGATTGTTCAGCCGCAGATGCGCGGTATGGGTCGCTGGCAGCGATGGCAATCGCATCGTGTGCACAGGTGATCGCACCCTCCGTCCCGTAGCGTGTCCTGCTTGCGTATCCTCTGATGCGCCCACGGAGTCGGGTGTGCAGGTACGGCGCAGCGCGATCACCCCTCCGCCATGTCGACAGTCACTCCGCATTCCGTGCCAGCCATTCCAGGAAGGTCGCGACCGCGGAGACATCGGGGAGATAATATTGAGCGGCTGTCTCTTTGGATTGCGGATCGCCGACGAAGATCGTGACGCCGGTATGGCGCAGGGCGCGGAAGGCGTCTTCATCGGTGACGTCATCTCCCAGATAGAAAATCACGCGCTCGTTCTTCCCGGCACCGTGCAATTTGTCCATCAGCCAGACGACCGCCTTGCCCTTGTTCCACGGAACGTTCGGCCGCACTTCCAGCACCGCTTTGCCGGGTGTGATGCGCAGGAGCTTCTGCGGATCGTGCTTCTTCACCAGGGCGTAGAAATGATTGGTGATGGCGGGCAGGAGGCTCTTCTCCGCCAGGCGGTAATGCATGGAGAGCCCCAACTGCTTGTCTTCGATGATGACCCCCGGAAACTCGCGCATGACGAAACGCAGTTCTTCGTAGAGCGTTTCCAGAATGCCCCGCACCTTCCGTGCCTCGGGATGGATGCGGTGCACGCGCGGACCGTCGACCTCCAAGCCGTGATTGCCCGCGTACGTCAGGTGTTCGATGCCGATCAGCGCGCTGACGTCGCTCAGCGCCCTGCCGCTGATGATGCTCACGTGCACGTTGGCGCTGTTTCTCAGCCGCACCAGCAGATCGCGCATGTGTTCGTCCAGATGCGCTTCCTCGGGTCGCGAGACAATCGGGGTCAGCACGCCGTCGTAGTCGCAGAACAGTTCCACTTTCCCGAAGCTGCGAATCTTCTCCTGCATCTCATTGAGATGTTCCAGCAGAGGCAGGGGCCCGTCCTTCGGATCGTCGGAAGCGGCGGGAATGTGGTGGAGAATGTCTTCCAGCCAGTCGAACACGGTGTTCTGGAAGAGGTGATGGCGCAACTGGCGCATGCGTTCCCCCTGTTCCGCTGCCCCCATCTGCAGCGCCGTGTGCAGGGCATGGGCGAAGCCTTCCACGTCGTAGGGATTGATTCCCACGCTCTGCGGCATTTCCTCGGAGGCGCCCGCGAATTCACTGAGGACCAGCACGCCCTGCTCGTCGCAGCGGGAGGCGATGAATTCCTTGGCCACCAGATTCATGCCGTCCTGCCGGGAGCTGACGACCGCGATGTCGGCGAGGCGGAACAGCGCCACCAGTTCCTGCTGCCCCTTGGGTTCCGCGAGGTAGAGGACGGGCTGCCAGTCCGGCGTGCCGTGGCGCCGGTTGAGGTCCCGGATCGTGCGTTCCATCGCCTGCCGATGCAGGGCGTATGCGGGGATTTTGGTGCGGGAGCCGGGCGATACCTGCAGAAAGGTGAAAGCATTCTTCCACTGCGGATACTGGGTGAACAACGCGTCCAGCGCGCGCAGCCGCAGCAGGATGCCCTTGGTGTAGTCGGCGCGCTCCACCCCGATGCCGATCCGGATGCCGCGCGGATTGTACCGCAGCGCGAATGTCCGCATGCGTTCCTCCGTCGCGGGGGTGCGGGCGACGGCGTCGATGGTCGCGGCATCGATGCTGATGGGAATCGCGTACACACGCACGGTGCGTCCCGCCAGCAGCACGTAGCCGCGCTCCCGGTCCACCGGCAGGCCGAATTCCTTCTCGACGCAATCGAGGAAATTCTCGCAGTGCAGTTCCAGTTGCATGCCGATGACGTCGCAGCCCAGCAGTCCCTGCAGCAGCAGATCGCGCTGCGGATGCTGGCGAAAGATCTCCCACGGCGGCCAGGGGATGTGCCAGAACTGCATGATGAACACGTCCGGACGCTCGTGGCGGAGCATCGCCGGCGCCGTCGCGAAGTGATAGTCCTGGAACCACACGACGCCCGGCCGCCCGTCGAGTTCCTCCGTCACGGCTTCGGCGAAGCGGCGGTTCACCGCCTGGTACACGTCCCATTCGCTGCGCAGGAAGCGCACCTTGTCCGTCTGCAGGTGGCACAGCGGCCACAGCGTCTGGTTCACCTGCCCGTCGTAATACTTCTCCACCTCTTCCGCCGACAGCCACACGCGCCGCAGCGTGTAGGACGGATCGTCCGGCGGCAGCGCGACGCGATCGTGCGCGTCCACCGCCTCCCGGTCGGCAGAGCCGCTGCCCCACGCGACCCACGTGCCGCCCGTGGTGGCGACGACCGGTTCCAGCGCCGACACCACGCCGCCCACCGTCCGGCGCAGGATGGTCTTCGACCCGCTCTTCACGTGCTCGTACGGCTCCCGGTTGGAAACCAGGATGAACGCCCGGTCTCCCATGACGGCCTTCGCCAGCGCGGCGATACTCTCGCGCGTCGCCCCTCCCGCGGTTCCGGTGTCCGGCAGTTCTTCATCCATGCGCCTCTCAGGGAAGCACACTGGGGCGGAATGGACAAGGGAAGGGGGCAGAAGCCGTTTTGGGGAGAGAGAGTCGTGCCAGGGGGCCATGGGAGTCCCAAGCGGTCCGTTTGACCTGATGTAACAAATTTGTTACACTGGTTGGGATGACACCGAAGCGCGCAGTCAAGCGGGTCAATCTCTCCCTGTCGCCGGGAGTCGTCTATCTTGTACAGATGCTGGCGGATCGCGATGAGGTGCCTCTGACGCAGAAGGCGAAGGAGCTGCTGGAACAAGGCTTGGAGTCCGAGGAGGATCGTCTTCTGGTGGAGCTGGCGGAGCGGCGCTTGCAGGAGGTGGAAGACGGGGTGGTGCAGCCTCTTTCCTCCGAGGAATTCTGGAAGGCTGTTGCACGGGATCAGAAGCAGGGCTGATCGTATGTTTACCGTTACGTACCACCCCGGCGTGCGCAAAGACTTCCGCGCCATGGATCGGCAGCATGCGGAAATTTTGCGTGCAGCCATCGAGTCCAAACTTTCCCGGGAACCGGAAGTCTATGGCAAGCCGTTACGGCAGACGCTCAAGAACCTTCGCGCCTTGCGTGTGGGCGACTATCGCATTGTCTATGCCATTCGCAATCAGCAACTGATTGTACTGGTATTGATCATCGGCAAACGCGATAGTGTGTACGAAGAAGCACTCAAACGATTGAGAGGGGGGTGAGGGGGGGCCGGGCGTGCGATGGCGGGACCGACGGGACTCGAACCCGCGACCTCCACAGTGACAGTGTGGCGTTCTAACCAGCTGAACTACGGTCCCTTGGTCGATGCTGTGCATCCGCCTGCGGAATGGGAAAACGGCGTCACATGGCCACTCCGGTCCCGAAGGCCGCGAAACTGTATCAGGCTTCCGGGGAGTGCGCAATCTTCAATCGGACGCATTGCGGACCATATTCCTGTATCGTCCCGGCCATGCCCCCCCTCGCCGACCGCGCCCTTGCCTATCACGAAGCATCCCCGCCCGGGAAGCTCTCGGTCGTCCCGACCAAGCCGATGGCGACGGCCGATGATCTGGCGCTGGCCTACAGTCCCGGCGTGGCCGAACCCGTGCGCAGGATCGCGGAGACCCCCGGCGACGCCTACCGCTACACGAACAAGGGGAACCTCGTGGCGGTGGTCACCAACGGCACGGCGATTCTGGGACTCGGCAACCGCGGGGCGCTGGCGGGCAAGCCCGTCATGGAGGGCAAGGCCGCGCTCTTCAAACGATTTGCGAACATCGACGCCTACGACATCGAGATTGCCAGTGAAGACCCGGAGGACATCATCCGCACGGTCGCCCTGCTGGAACCCACCTTCGGCGGGATCAATTTGGAGGACATCAAGGCGCCCGAATGTTTCATCATCGAAGAAGCGTTGATCGAACGGATGTCCATTCCTGTCTTCCATGACGACCAGCACGGCACGGCGGTGGTCGCCTGCGCGGGACTGCTCAATGCGTTGAGCGTTGCCGGGAAGGAGATCGCATCCGTTTCCATCGTCCTCAACGGCGCGGGCGCGGCGGGTATCGCGATTGCGAAGATGCTTCTGCTCCTCGGGGTTGATCCGAAGCGTCTGTTCGTCTGCGATTCGCGCGGGGTGATCACGACGGATCGCACGGATCTCAGTGTCTACAAGCAACCGTTCGCGCATCAAGCGCAGCGGCGGACAGTGGCGGATGCGGTGAAGAATGCGGACGTTTTCATCGGCGTGTCCAAGGCGGGGGCGCTGACGGCGGAGATGCTGCGCTCGATGGCAGCCGATCCCATCGTCTTCGCGCTGGCGAACCCCGATCCCGAGATCGATCCCGCTCTCGCGCGGGAGACGCGTCCCGACGTGATTCTCGCGACCGGCCGCTCCGACCAGCCCAACCAGGTCAATAACGTGCTGTGCTTCCCGTTCCTCTTCCGCGGGGCATTGGATTGTCGCGCGCGGACCATCAACGAAGCGATGAAGCTGGCCGCCATTCAGGCGTTGGCGGGACTCGCACGGGAGGAGGTCCCCGCAGAGGTGCTGGAAGCGTACGGATTGGCATCCCTCTCCTTCGGCCGCGACTATCTGCTCCCCAAGCCCTTCGACCCGCGCCTGCTGTCCGTTGTTTCGTCCGCCGTTACCGATGCGGCGGTGGAGAGCGGGGTGGCTACGGCAGAGTCGTGAACGTCCCCGTCCGTTCCACGGTCTGTCCCCAGGCATCGGTGGAGCGGGCGCGGTAGAAGTAATTGGTAGCGGGCGTGAGCGGCGCGGTGGTGGAGAGGGAGTGGGACAGGGCGGCGGGGGCAGCCGTGATCTGGGTGCCGTAGGCGGTCGTGAGGCCGTACTCCAGGATCGCGGTCGTCGGCGCATTGCTCGTCCAGCCAAAGGACGCAGAGGTGGAACCGGGCGCCACCGTGACCGGCGACATGCTCAGGGCAGGGGTGGTCACGGTGCCCGCGTTGGCGCTGCCGGTGTTCTGCGCGGCATCCATGGAGAAAACGCGGCAGGTGAAGGCCGTGCCCGGTCGCAGGTTGCCGATCGTCAGGGCGTGAGCGGCGGTGAGCGTCAGCGTCTGCGCGGCGAGCGCGCCCGTGGCGGGGCTGTCGCACTCGATGCGTGAGGTGGCCGGTTCGTTGGTGCTCCACGTGAAGGCGGCGGTCGTGGCGGTGACCGCGCCGGGCTGGACGGCGCTGAGGACGGGAGCGACGCCGTCGGTGGTGAAGGTGATGTTCGCCGACTCCACCATGTTGCCCCCGGCATCGAAGGAGCGGACGCGCGCGTTGTACGTCTTCATCTGCCCCGCCGCGCCGATGCCCGTCAGTACGTAGGTGTGACCGGTGGCGAGCGTGGCATCGGATTTCTCACCCAGCTCATAGAACGTCGTTTCCCCGTAGCGCACGCGCGTGTCCGCCGGTTCGTTGGTGGTCCACGTGAGGGTGGCGGTCGTGGCGGTGACGGCGGTGACCGTGGGGCCGGCGGTGATCTGCGGCGGCGTCGTGTCCACCGGCGTGACGGTGAAATTGACGGACTGGCCTGTGTTGCCGGCGGCGTCCGTTGACTGCGCGCGGAAGTGGTACTGCGTGCCGGGCGTGAGGCCCGTGAGGGTGACCGCGTGGCTGGTGGCGCGCGGGGAGGTATTGACCGTGGCGCTCTGGCTGCCGTAGTTCGTCGTCGTGCCGTAGAGGATGCGCCCGTCCGAGGGTTCGTTGGTGGTCCAGGTGATGGTCGCCGTCGTCTCGCCGGGGACGGCCTGCACGTTGCTGAGGACGGGGGGCGTCTGATCGGCGGCGGTCGTGGCCTGCTGATCGCCAGACTGCGCCAGGATGCCTGCGGCATTGCGCGACCGGACGCGGAAGTGGTAGACGGTGTTCGTCTGCAGGCCGGTGATCTGCTGCGTGTGGACGGTCCGCAGCGTGGGGTCCAGCACGGTCGATTGATTGAAGGAGAGATCGTCGCTGTAGACGATCTGCGCATCCGCCGGTTCGTTGGTGGTCCAGCGGATGGTGAGGGTGCTCTCCGTGGTCCCGCTGATCTGGATGCCGGAGATGGTCGGCGGCGTCGTGTTCGTGGTGGTGAAGGTGCTGCCGGCGGACTGACTCGCATTGCCGCTGCCGTCCGCCGAGAGGACACGGAAGTGGTAGGTGGCGCCCTTCTGTAATCCCGTGAGCGTCTGCGCATGGACGGTATTGAGCGCGCTCTGCAGGGAGGTCAGCGTGCCGTAGGCAGCCGTCGGGCCGTACTCCACGCGGGCGGTGGCGGGCTCGTTGGTCGTCCAGCGGACGGTCGCGGCAGTGTCCGTGATGTCCGTCACCTGTACGCTCCCGATGACCGGCGCATCGGCGTCCGTGGTGGTGAAGGTCTGGTTCACGGAATAGGTCGTCCAGTTGCCGGTCGCATCCCAGGAGCGGATGCGGTAGTGGTAGAGGGTGTTGGGGGTGAGATTGGTCAGCGTGACCGAGGGGGTCATGCTGAGCGTCGCATTGGTCGCCACGGTGCCGTAGGCGGTGGTCAGGCCGTACTCCACGCGCGCGCCGGCGGGTTCGTGCGCGTTCCAGGACACGAGGACGCTGGTGTCGCTGAGGGGCGTCACGGTCAGATTGGAGAGCGTGGGGGGCGTTTTATCAATGAGGAACGAATAGATGTCCGGTGACGTCCACCAATTACCCGCGGCATCCCGAGATTGCAGGCGGTAGTAATAGGTGGATTCAGGCGTCAGGGAGGTGAGCGCACGGCTTTGACTGGTGGAGAGGTTGGTCAGCCCCGTGTAGATCACGCCCGATGCGAGCGTGGGGTGGAGACTGTAGAGCACGCGGCCTTCCGCGCTCTCATTCACCGTCCAGCTGACGGTGGCGCTGGTGGCATTGGAGACGGAGACTGTCGGGCCGCTCGTGAGCGAGGGAGGGGTATCGTCGGTCCAGAAGGAGGTGACATAGGGATTGCTCAGATTGCCGGCGGCATCCGTCGCCCAAATGCGAATATAAATCCGGCTGTTCATGGGCAGGAGCGCCGGAGAGAGCGTGCGGCTGTGTCCGCTCGTTTTCATCGGGCTCGTATCGTAGACCCCGGAGTCTTCCGTGAATTCCGGATAGAAACCCCATTCGATACGACTGTTCGCAGCTTCGTTGGTGTTCCAGGTAATGGTGGGAGTTGCGGTGTTGCGGCCGCTCACCGATACGCCGGAGATGACGGGCGGGGTGGTGTCGGGAGGCGGGGGCACGGCGGGGAGCGTCGTGATGGTGAAGGGCTCACCGGAGTTCCAC
>CAYZGJ010000003.1:0-34507 GCA_964478005.1 uncultured Candidatus Peribacteria bacterium | reverse complement strand
GCCCCTTCCAGGGGCTTTCCCCAAAGCTACCGGCTCTGCCGGTAGTTGCTGACTTTGAAAAATTTGAAAGTACCATGGCATGAATGACGAAGAGGCAAGCATGGTTGAACTGGTGATCAAAACAGAGTACAATTGTAGTACATTTGTATCCTCATTCTCTCTATGCCCTCATCCCGCCTTCAGCAACGCATTGATCCTGTGCTCCGTCGAGACGCGGAGATGATTCTGCAGGCGCAGGGTATTAAACCTTCGCAGGCGATTCTTCTTTTTTACACGGAGGTGAAACGGACGGGCGGGCTGCCTTTTCCCCTCACTCCGGTGCAGCCGTCGGAGATTCCCAATGCGCGACTGCGGAAAGACTTGCAGGAAGCACGGAACGGAAAAGGAGTGGAGACGTTTACCGGAAAAAAGGATTTTTTCACGTCGCTCCAATCGCTCTGAACTATGCGCAGGGTGAGGACCACCAAACGCTTCCGGCGGGATTACACCAAGTGGAAGCGATCCGGCAAGGATATCCGCAAACTGCATGCGGTGATGGAAGCGCTGGTGGATGGTTCCAAGCTCGATGCGAACCTACGGGATCATGCGCTGCGCGGCGCCTGGTCTCATCTCCGTGATTGTCATATCGAGGGTGATTGGATTTTGTTGTATGAAGTGGGAAAGAATGAGTCGGACGAAGATGCGGTGACTTTCCATGCATTGGGGACGCATGAACAACTGTTCGGTTGATAGGTTTATTGCACGTATCTTCTTCTAACTTTCTTCTACCCTCCCCGCGTGACGCCGATGGCCAGCGGGACGGTGCGCAGGACCGTGGCTGCGGTGGCGCGTGCGGGGATGAGGAGGTCGCCGTCGTGGATGAGCTGCGCGGAGCCGCCGCCGTCGAGCATCATGATCTTCGCGCGGTCCGCGCCGAAGGCGATGAGGATGCGCTCGGCGTAGCGCTGGGTGGCGGCGGGGGAGGAGAAGAGCAGCAGGTTGCCGTTGGGCATCGTCCCCACGAAGGTGCGTCCGCGGCGCACGTTGCCGGATTTGCTCACGTCCGGGCGCAGCCCCACGATAATGGTCGGCTCGGGGAAGGCGTACAGGCTGCCGGCGTCATCGTCGTAGGGTTCCACAGTGGCGTGCCGCGCGCCGATGCGCAGGAGCATCTTGCGGCCGTTGTATTCGGTGCCGTCGCCGTACCCCGCGTAGACGATGCCGTTGATCTTGGTGGAGAACGCCAGCGGCGACTTCGCGGCATTCGCCATGTTGAAAAATTGTCCGTTGGCGAGTGTGAGCGCCGTCGGTTCCGCCGCTTTCCACTCCGTCCACCAGTCGCGCAGATCGCGCCGGGCGAAGTTGGTGCCCGCTCCGTCGGAAGGAATGACTTTGCCGTGGAGCACACGCAGCGTCGCGCCCCGGTGCGGCGAGACGATCTGCACGTAATCGCGTCCCTTCCGCCAGATGGTGACGCCGGGTTCGGTGATGACGGTGCGAAAACCGGGAGGAGCGATACGTGGGGACGCCGCTTCCTGCGCGGCTACGGAAGACGGGAGGGGGAACCCCATCAGCATCGGGAGAAGCAGGGCGGCAACAAGCAGGCGGAGGGAGCGCATGCGGGCACTCTGCCCTGACCCCTTCGGAGAGGCAATCAGAAACTCGACGCAGTGTGGTTCACTGCGGCAGCGAGCCGGTCCCGCTGCTCGCCGATTGCAGGCACTGGCGCAGTTCCTCCGTCGTCGTCCAGCCGCACTGCCCGTTCGCCTGCCGCTCGCACAGGCCGTGCTCCTGGTAGCAACCGTACTCGGGCCGGTACTCGCACGTGGTGAAGCCGGGTTCGCCCTCCTCGATGCACAGCTGCCGGCTGCAACCCGCCACCACGCAGGCGGGGCGCTGCGCTCCGCCGTTGTCCCCCGGGGCGATGCCCGCAATCATCGCCGCCATCTCCCCGCGCGTCAGCCGGTCGCCTGGTTGCGGCCGGGGTGCCAGGACAATGTCGGTGTCGGCGAGGGCGCGCAGGAAAGGCTCGTACCACACCTCCCCTCCTGTGCCGATGGGAAGGGAATAGGCTGTTGCTACGATCTTCGCCGCCTCCGCGAAGTTAATGGGATCCGCAGGACGGAAGGTGCCGTCGGGATAGCCGCTGATGATCCCCAATTCTTCCCGTGCGGTACAGACGTACGGCGCGAACCACTGATCGGCGGGCACGTCGCGGAGTGGAGGAAGAGCGGCGGCGCGTTGCTGTGTGAGGCAGTTCCGAATCGTCTGCGCATCCGCAACCGCTTCCACCATGATCTTCACGAACTCGGCCCTGTTGATCGGTTGGTCCGGCCGGTACGTTTCATCATCGTATCCCCGTACCATTCCTTCTGATTGGACGAAGCGGATGGCGTCGGCGTAGCGGTGGCCGACGGTGTCGGTGAACGCAGCCTGCGCCGCGAGGGGGAGGAGCAGGCCAACGATGCCCGCGAGGGCTGCACGGGAGGGGGAGGAATGCATGAGGAAGGAGGGGAAGGATATTGCCAGAGACGCAGGACACCACCCGATCTTACCAAAGCGAGATGGGAAATGCCCACGCTGTTTCCACGGCAGCCGATAGCGACGATCGTGCTGTCCGTCCGCGGAGGATCCTGCTATACTGATCAAATGCGCACGCAGCAGAAGTCCGTCCCCTGGCATGCCTACACGGTGAAGGAAGTCCTGCGGCAGTTGCAGGCGGACGAACACGGGCTGTCGGGTGCGGAGGCGCTGCAGCGGCAGGAGGAGTGGGGGGACAACGCGCTTCCGGAGGCATCCCCGCCCTCGGCGGCGTGGATCTTCCTGCGGCAGTTCCAAAGCCCGCTGATCTTCATCCTCGGCATCGCGGCCATGGTGGCGCTGGCGGCCGGGGAGGCGGTGGACGCATCGTTCATCGCACTCGTTCTGCTCATCAATGCGGTCATCGGCGGTGTGCAGGAATGGCGCGCGGAGCGCAGTGCACAGGCATTGCAGAAGCTGCTCACCATCCGCGCCACCGTGGTCCGGAGCGGGGAGGTGGAGGACATCGACGCTGCGGCATTGGTGCCGGGAGACATCGTATGGCTGGAGGCGGGCAACCGGGTCCCCGCCGATGCGCGCCTGCTGGAGGCGTACGCCCTGTCTGCGGACGAGTCGCTGCTGACGGGTGAATCCGTGGCGGTGCACAAGGACACGGCGTGGAGCGGGCCTGAGGCAACTTCCCCTGCTGATCAGGAGAATATGGCGTTCGCGGGGTCGGTGGTGACGCGCGGCCGCGCCAAGGCAGTTGTGGTGGCGACCGGGGCGGCGACTGTCGTGGGGCAGCTGGCGCTCCACATCGCTTCGGCGGAATCAGGCCAGCCGCCTATCATCCGGCGTCTGCGGCACTTCAGCCGCACGGTCGGCATCGTCATCTTCCTTGTCGCCGGCGGCGTCGCCGCGCTGGGCATCGCGCTGGGGATGCACACGCCCATGGAGATGCTGCTCTTCGCAGTGGCGCTCGCGGTATCTGCCATTCCCGAGGGGCTGCCCGTGGCGCTGACCGTCGCGCTCTCCATCGCAGCCACCCGCATGGCGCGGCGCGGCGTAATCGTGCGGCGGCTGGCGGCCGTGGAGGGATTAGGCAGCTGCACGATGATCGCCAGCGACAAGACCGGTACGCTCACCTGCAACGAGCTGACCGTCCGACGGATTCTCCTGCCTGACGGCACGACCTTCGACGTGACAGGCACCGGCTACCCTCCGATCGGGGAGATCGTCTGCGCGGACAAGCCGGTGGAGCCGGGAGCGTATCCGGGATTGCAGGACTTGTTGCGCACGGGCGTGCTGTGCAACGAGTCCGACCTGCACCCCCGCGAGGAGGGATGGACATGGCACGGCGATGCCGTGGACATCGCGCTGCTGAGCCTGGGATTCAAGCATGGGTGGGACAGCGGCACGATTCTGGAGCTCTATCCGAACATCACGCAGGTGCCCTTCGATGCGGAGCGCCGCTACGCGGTTTCCTATCACCGGGGTCCGCAGGGGGACGTGCACGTGTTCCTGAAGGGGGCGCCGGAGCGGGTGCTCGCCATGTGCGCCCTGGAGGATGCCGCCCGGGAAGCGCACCTGCAGGACGCCGTGCGCATGGCGCGGGACGGATACCGGGTGCTGGCACTGGCGGACGGCATCACGCGGAACGTGCAGCCGGGAGACCGGCCGCCGGATCCGCAGCAGCTGCGGTTTCTCGGATTCGTCGGCATGATCGATCCGCTGCGTGAAGGGGTGGCGGAGGCGGTGCGTCAGTGCGCGGAAGCGGGTATCCGCATGTGCATGGTGACGGGGGACCACCCCGACACCGCGCTGGCGATCGCCCTGCAGCTGGGATTCGCTTCCCACGCGGAGGAGGTGATCACCGGTGAGGCGCTCCGGAACATCGCGCCGGAGGAATTGCCCGCCATCATGCGGCAGGCGCGCGTCTTCGCCCGCGTGGCACCCTCCCAGAAGTACGACATCGTCCGGGCGGCACAGGAGGCGGGTCACTTCGTGGCTGTGACGGGCGACGGCGTGAACGATGCGCCCGCGCTGCGCACGGCGAATATCGGCATCGCCATGGGGAAGAGCGGGACCGACATCGCGCGGGAGGCATCGGAACTGGTGCTCAGCGACGACAACTTCGCCACCATCGTCGCCGGCGTGGAGGAGGGCCGCATCGCGTACGACAACATCCGCAAGGTGCTCTACCTCTTGGTTTCCACCGGTGCTGCGGAACTCATTGCGCTCGGCCTCGCCATCGTGACGGGGCTGCCGCTGCCGCTTCTGCCCGTGCAGATTCTGTGGCTCAACCTGGTGACCAACGGCATCCAGGGAGTGGCGCTGGCGTTCGAGCCCGGCGAAGGCGGTGCGCTGCGGCGTCCGCCCCGCTCCCCGCAGGAAGGAATCTTCAACCGTCTCATGATCGAGCGGGTGGCGCTGGCGGCGCTGGTCATCGGCTTGTCCACGTACGCCGCGTTCCTGTGGATGATCCGCAGCGGGTGGGAGGTGTCCGCCGCGCGCAACGTGATCCTCCTGCTGATGGTGCTCTTCGAGATCGTGCACATCGCCAACGCGCGATCTGAGACAGTGTCCGCCTTTCTGCTTTCTCCACTGCGCAATCCGCTTCTCCTCGCGGGGACGGCGGGAGCGTTCCTGCTCCACGTCGCCGCGCTCTACGCGTTGCCCGGTCAGCGCATCCTCGGCATGCAACCCGTGGATCTGCGGGTCTGGCTCGCGATCATTCCAGTGTCGCTGAGCGTCCTCGTCATGATGGAGATCCACAAAATGCTCTGGAAGCGGCGGCAGTCCGTGCCCGTCTCGTGAGGAAAGCGGGGTCATGGGGCCTTTGTCCGCACGTACCGCGTTCGTGTAGGGATATGTTGCCGTATCCGTCATCTCTCCCGGCTGATGGATCATTCCCCCCTTCCCATGAGAACATATGTGTGGCTGTCCCTGGCCGGCATGACACTCGCGGCCTGCGCCCCGGCTACGGAGCCCCAGACCTCCTTTACCTGGTCGTCGGATGTCATCCGTCGCAATGGCGAGGTCGTCCTGGCAGCCGCCGACGTACCTGGTGAGATCCGGGTGAGTGCGGATGCCTCGTTCGGCGTGGGCGGTTCCTTTACGTCATTGGAGGTATCACCGGATGCAACCTGGTTGGCATTCTCCACGGCGGGCGCCGCGCACGGCGCCGGTTGGATCTACGATGTGCGGCAGGAGGGACTGCGCCCCGTCGTATTCCAATATGGCGGCAGCGTGGAGGCGGAGGGATGGCAGGATGATGCGCGCGTCTCCTATCGCATCACCACGCCGCAGCCGGATGAACGACGTGTGACGATCGATGTGCGCAATCCGCCTGCCTATCCGCGGTTGCCGGATGACACTGACGAGGCCGGGGAGTACCCCGCCGACTGGGAAACGTATCGGGATGAAGATCTCGGGATCAGCATTCGCTACCCGCCGGAGATGACGGTGGAACAGGACGCAGAGGGACCGGCCGATGTCGGAGTGAGCCTGACGCGTTGGGGTCCCACCCAGGAGCGGGACACCGAGCTCTTCGACGGCATCAGCATCAGCATCCGGCGCGGCATGCACGAGGATACGCTGCAGTCGTTCGTGGAAGATCGCATGGAATCGGCGCGGAACGTCGGCTCCATCAGGGAGCCGCTCTCCACCACCACGCTCGCCGGCCGCGAGGCACATACCTTCACTGCCGATACCCTGGGGGTCTACACCCATTACTATCTCTCTGCCGGTCCGCAGGAGTATCTGCAGGTCAGCGTCCTGCATCCGGATCCGACGGGACAGGGATTTGCGGAGACAGTCCGGCGGATACTCGACAGCCTGCAGATCCTGTGAGAGGCGGGACATGCCGAGGTCATTCTCCGCGCACGACCGTCCCGCGCTCATTCGTGCGGTAGGCGTAGGCGGTTCCGTCATGCACCAGCGTCAGCGCGTAGCCCGGGGTGAGGACCTCGGCGCACATTTCATCCTCGGCGGGGAGCCCCAGGCAGGCGTTGGGCCATTCCGCTTCGTCGATGGATTCCACGGCGATGTCGCCCGCCTCCGTGCCCAGGCGCCGGGCCAGAGCTTCCCGCGCCGCCGCGGCCGCCGCCGCGGGATCGCCGGCAGGGGAGTCATCGGTGAGGGCGGGAGCGGTCACTTGGGTATCGGGCACATCGCCGCGATCGGGCGCGGGCGCGCAGGCGACGAGGAGAACCGGAAGGAGGACAGGGAGGAGGAACGCGTGGCGCATGGGAAAGGGGGGAAGAGGAGTACTGCATTGTACGACAGGAGCGCGGAAAGGTAACGGCTTCCCGTTCGAGCATGTGCCCGCAAGATGCGCATCGAAGATCAGGAGAAGAGAAGGGGCGCCACTCCATGCAGCACGATGTCCGCCGTGGCGTGCGACACCATGGCCGCGGGCAGTCCCTTGCGCCAGTAGAGCCAGCCGAACACGACGCCGCCGAGGCCGTTGAGCAGGATCGCGCGCGCGATGACGAGCGGCGTGAGATCCGTGAAGGTCGCCGTCGCGGGCAGGTGCCCCACGCCGAAGAGCACGGCCGTCAGGAGGATGGACGTCCACACGATGGCGCGGCGGTCGATGACCCGCTCCGTGCGGGCGACTTTCCCCAGGAGCCAGGCGAAGAGGGACACGAGGAAGAGGCGCATCAGGAGTTCTTCCACGATGCCGCCGTAGGGCGCCGCGAGCAGCCCCTTCCACACCGCGATGCGCTGCGTCACGACGGCGAGCGCGGGGATGCGCTGCGTGAAGAAGATGTCCGCCACCCGGATGACCAGCGCCACGGCGATGCCCAGCGGGACGGCCTGGCGCAGGAGCTGACGCCGATCCACGGCGAAGACGGGGAACCCCACCCGCTGCGCCAGCCACAGGCCCAGGGAGACGGCGACCGCCAGCAGCACGGCAGCCTGCGTCACCGATACCAACCCGATCTGCACCGGCGACAGGGGCGCCTGCGCCAGCACATCCTGCTGCAGGGCGAAGACGTACGGCAGCGCGAGGACGCTGCTGACCACCCCGGCGGACCAGAGGAGGAGGAAGGATTTTTTCATGGGAAACAGTCTATCATTGGTCACTGCGTTTCCATGGTGACACGGCGAAGATCGGTGACGAAATGCTTCTCTCATCGCCGCCCCGGACGTACCATGCACGAATGCATTCCACTCATCATTCTCCCAAACAATTGTCATCGGCGGAGCGCGACGATCTCCTCGGCACGTTGCAGTCGCGTTTCGATGCCCACCCCGCGCGCCATGCGGATCTGGCGTGGGCGGAAGTCCGGAAGCGGTTGGAAGAGAATCCGGCAGCACTGCAATCCCTCGCGGCCATGGAACGCACCGGCGGAGAACCCGACGTGGTGGGGCGGGAGGGGAAGACGGGGGCGTTGCTCTTCATGGACTGTGCGCCGGAAAGTCCGAAGGGCCGCAGGAGCGTGTGTTACGATCAAGCTGCGCGAAAGGGGAGGAAGGAGCATGCGCCCGAGACCAGCGCCCTGGAGATGGCGGCCGCCATGGGCATCGAGCTTCTCACGGAAGAGCAATACCGCATGCTGCAGACACGGGGTGCGTTCGATACCAAGACCTCAAGTTGGATCCAAACCCCTCCCGCCATCCGCGCCCTCGGCGGTGCCCTCTTCTGCGACCGGCGCTATGATTCCGTCTTCACCTACCACAACGGCGTGGACTCCTACTACGGCGCCAGGGGGTGGAGGGGAGTGGTGGGGGTGTGAGGGGGAATAGGTTACCCATGCCTCTGCAACTTCATATACATGCACTTCGCCTGCAACCCTTCCGGCCACTGCGGCCAGTGGCGGAAGAAGTAGCCATGGTCACCTCTGGACGTGTCCAGCACCCATCCCCATTGCGTATAGAGATCGATCGTTTTCGTGTTATGGCAATAGACATCGAGTACGAGATCCCTGTCGCGCGCAAACTCCAGGGCTTGTTGATAGAGCTTCTTGCCAATGCCTCTCCCCTGGAATGAGGGGTGCACATAAAATCCTGTCAGTTCCGCCTCCTGATCATTGCGGATGATGCAGGTGATGGCACCGATGAGACGGTCCTTCTCCAGCGCAAGCCAGGTCCGTTGCATATCCGTATCGATCAAATGGTATTGCAGATACTCCTGCGTATCTTTTGAAGCAAACACAGCCGGTGAAAAGCAGTCCGCCGTCAGCCCGATGGTTGCATCGGCATAGGCATGCTCGTAGGTCTGTTGCAATAAACGTGTGTACGGGGCCAGGTCTGCCGTTGTGGCCGTTCTGATTGTGATATCCATACCGATTGCATCAGGAAAAATACCCCCAGTAATCCCCCGGCTCTGCCGGGGCGACTCCACGGTGTTCCACGATCACCGGCGTTGGCTATGCTCTGAACTTGGGAAGTCCTCACTGTGGGGGTGTTTCCCACGTTCTTTACCATGACCAACACACTCCACTCCCAAGCCCACGTACGGTGGGACTGCACGTATCACGTGGTCTTCGCCCCGAAGTACCGCAAGAAAGTGCTCTTTGGAACGACCCGCAATGCCTTGGGATCGATCTTCCGGGAACTCGCACGGCAGAAGGGAATCGAGATCGTCGAGGGGACGATCAAGCCCGATCATGTGCACATGATGCTGCGTATCCCACCGAAGCACAGTGTCGCTTCCATGATCGGATTCCTCAAGGGCAAGAGCGCCATTCTTCTCCATAACCGTTTCGCCAAGAAGAAATCCGTCACCCAGAAAACATTCTGGGCCCGTGGCTACTTCGTCCGCACCACCGGTCTCGATCAGCAAATGGTTGAGGAGTACTATCCTATTCGTCGGCAGTACCGATGCAAAATGGGTGCTTGCCATCGGAGAAAGGATAGCGATTGGAAGGGAGAATGATGCCGAAGAGTTGCCCTCTCTTATTCTCTCTGAGAAGATCCACCGCAAAACTCACTCGTATGTGGTCTAGCTTCAGTACATTGCTATACTTGCGCAGGTGGCCTTGCCCATTATGCGGAAATATGTTGTTGGTTGCTTCGTTTACGGGATAGATCCCAAGCTGTCCCAGTTTTGGATGGACCGTCGCCTTGAGAGCATGGGGTAAATGTCGGTTAAAAGTATTGAGCTCATATACAGCCTTATTGATCGCGATATATTTCAGCGTCGCATCAATCGAACGCGTTTGGATGCTCTCCCGAAGTTCGGAAGCCGCAGGCGCAATTTTATGCAGGAGCAAATGATCGAGAGAACAGTTGAAGGCCAGAGCTTGTGTTTCAATGCTGGTGCGCGGGTCGATATCTAAAGCCAAGGTAATATTTGGGCGAAGTTTCGCGACTTCTTGGACAAGGGCCGGATCTTTGGCATCGAACAATCTAGTGATTCTCGCCTTGATTTCTTCTAGAATGCCTGGATATTCAGGTGCGTAGATCTCCGTTTCTTCTTGCACTTGTACATACTTTTCGACACCCAAGTGCGCGATCATATGCTGGATGTTCGTGCGATATGTCTCGTATGCTTCAGGCGGATCGCTAAAAGCTTCACTATACTTTTTACCGTCAGACGTGACAAGGAAGCGGGCACCAGATTTGTAGAGGTGTGAGAGTCCGAATGCGATTTCATAGAGTCGCAAGATTGTTCCCATCTCGCTCATATCCACTTCTCCGCCGTGCTGCGCGAAGGTACGCAGGCTATTGCGAGTCTTATTCGGGAAGAAGCTCATGGTGAGGGTGAGAGGTTGTGCAGCAGCTTCTGCCCGCGCGATCTTTTGCAAGTACTCTCCCTTCTTTTGTTCAGCAATATCGCGCGATCCGCGGCGGTACCGTTTCTGCATGAGGAATTCCCATACTTTCTCTGCTGTAGTACCTGATGCGCGTTCAATTCTGAGGGCGCGTGTCAGAGCAGAATTTTCCGCCTGTTCGACAAATTTATGAAGGTCGAACATAGCTTCCTCTGTTTGGAGAGGAATGAATTGATCGTCTGCGCTCAAGGGGGAGCGGAAGCGAGCATCATTGATGAATGAAGTAGCCTCTTCGTGCATAGAATAAAGAAAGTATGTTATTATATTATATTGTTATGCAATGTCAATGGCTCCCCCGGCTGGATTCGAACCAGCGACCTTGGCGTTAACAGCGCCCTGCTCTACCGCTGAGCTACAGGGGAATGATGCGGTTATTGTACAATGATGCGAAAGGGATTCCCAACCGCTGCCTGTCCGCCGTAGTCAGACGAAGGCGGAAGCTACAGGGGAATGATGCGGTTATTGTACAATGATGCGAAAGGGATTCCCAACCGCTGCCTGTCCGCCGAAACCCCGGAGGGTGTAGGCGGAAGCTACAGGGGAATGTGGGAGTAATTGGCGATGAAAGATCAAAACAGATGTATTCGACGCCTCCGGCGTCGGGAGCTACTCCACTTCGTCCCCCTTCACTTCGTTTCGCGGGACTACGCGGGGCAGGCAGGGGAATAAGGAGTAAGGGGATTATACGTATTCTCACCGGCAAGGCCAGAGGTTTGCGGATCGGGCTGGATTCAGGAAGTTCGCAGCTTTTTCTTCTTATTGGCCTCCTCCACCCCCCTCACAAACTCCAGTGCCGCAGCCAGCCAGTCGAGGCGCTGACTGGGTGTCATTTGCTTGCAACGTCGCAAATAGTCGATGTCGATCCCGCTGGGGGTGGTGGTGCGCTTGGTCATAGCTCTTTCAATTCTAACAGCGCTTCGATGTCTTCGATATCTTTTTGCCGGTTTGCTGAGCGCTTCATGCCGATGAGATCATCGACGGCAATAACGGGAATGGAAGTATTCAGAGCCTCAAGGATCACCTTATTGGCATCAAATTCGTCAAATCGCAGTGAATCTCCGGCAAGAATATCCACGCTCAGATTCGGAAATTTCGGATGAATGAATGAGTACGCAGTCATGCCCTTCTCTGTCAGGAACTTCTGAACTTGTTCCTTGTCGGAGAGGAGTCGGACGTCAATCGGCAGGCGCTGCGCGTAGCCATGTTGTTCCATCAGCAGACCCATGCGATCAAGGTTGTCGTGATCGAGCGCGAGGAGAATATCGAGATCGCCAGTGAAGCGGGAGTATCCGTGCAAATTCACCGCCATGCCTCCGACCACCAGGTACCGGATGCCGGCATCATTGAGGGCCGCAAAGAGGGTGCGGTAGGGGTTCATATCACTTCTTCGTCTCCCCCTTCTTCCCCGGCAGCAGGATCACGATCTCCCGGCCGACGAATTGGTCTGGGCGGCGGTAGACGATGGAGGGGCGCGCGGGGTCGGGGATCGGGGCGCCGGGGGGCAGGACCGCCGTGTAGCCGATGTCGGACATCTTCTTCCAGACCTGCTCCAGGAGGACGGGGCCGCTCTTGACGTACCACACGGGGAACATCACCACGAGCGGGACGCCGGGGAGGGTGGCGGCGGCGTTCTGCAGGAAGGCGATCTCCAGGGCGTCGCAGGCGGCGCGCTCCTTGGCGGCTTCCTTGGCCAGCGGGCGATCGGTGAAGGGGGTGCCCAGCATCGTCTCGGTCACGACCACGTCGGGCGGCGTCTTCAGGTCAAATTTCTTCGTGGCGTCCTGCTTCCACACGGTGGAGGGCACGTCGCGCTTGAGGATCTTCCACTCTTTGCGCACCCAGTCCAGGTTCTTCGTGCAGCCGTTAACCGCCTTCAGCGAGACGTCGGAGGCGAGCACCGGCCAGCCGCGCAGGAGGCACTCCATGGGAATGACGCCCGTGCCGCAGAACGGGTCGAAGACGGTGAGTGTCTTGGGGGCTTTCGGGTTGGTTTGCTTCACTGCCCACGAACCGAGACTGAGAAGAATCTGCGCCAGCTTGGGCGGCAGCAGGCCCGCGCGCGTGTCGCGGACGGGCTTCTCCATGTCGCGCTTCGTGTAGTCGTCGGGGTTCTGCACCGCCACCGTGCGGCCCACCCAGATCAGGTCGCCGTCGTCGTTGCCCAGCAGCACCAGCTCGCACCCGTGCCTGCCGGAGATGAGTCCCGCGTCGTGCAATTGCGCGGAGACCGGCGGCTTGCGCTCATTGCCGATGTAGCGGACGGGAATGCCGCGGTCCTTGCACCCGCGCTTGATGGAGCGGTAGAGGTCGTGCACCACGGGGCGCGGGATGTTGAACGCGCGCAGGCTGAACGTCACCTTTCCCTTCGTCCCCTGCGTCTCGCGGCGCAGGATCTCCGGCAGGTCGGAGAGCGCATGCTTGCCATCGATGTTCTTGGCCAGCAGGAAGAGTCCGCCCCAGCGGTCCAGGTCGCGCTGGTCGAGGGCTGCGGGGGTCTCGATGAGGGCGATCTGGGCGCCCAGCATGCGTTTGACCTTCAGATCCGGGACGGTGGCGCGCAGCTCCGTGAGGCTCAAATCGGGATGGTTTCCGAGGAAGGCGGCGTAGGTTGGCATGGGGGCAGTCTACCGATTCGCGCCCCGGCGGAAAGTTCATCCCGTAGCAAATTCTTGCATTTGGCAACTGCAATGGGTCCGGCGCTCACCCTTCCCCCGCCGTCTCGATCTCCTCCGGCCCGCCGCTCACCACGGCCTTGATCCGCCGCACGCCGGCCGAGGAACTCTCCTCTTTCTGAATCTTGAATCCGCCGATCATCCCGGTGCGGGCCACGTGGGGGCCGCCGCAGATTTCTTTGCTGAAGGGTTCGACAGGCTCACCCTGACGTCCCGAAGGACCCACGACGTACACTTTCACTTCTCCTCCGTAGCGATCATCGAACACGCCGATGGCGCCCTCCGCCTTCGCGCCCGCCACCGTGGTGACGTGATACGCAACCGGAAGATCCGCCGCGATCGCATCGTTCACGATCTTCTCCACTTCCCGGATCTGCTCCGGCGTCATCTTGTCCGGATGATTGAAGTCGAAGCGTAATCTCTCCGCCGTGATGTTGCTTCCTTTCTGCGCAATGTGATCCCCGAGCACGGTGCGCAACGCGGCGTTCAGCAAGTGCGTGGCGGTGTGGAGCTTGGTCGTCTCCGCGGAGTGATCCTGCAGTCCGCCTTTGAACTTCTGCTCCGCTCCGGCGCGGGACTTGGCCTGGTGCTCCTCGAAGGCCGCATTGAATCCCGCTTCATCCACTGTCAGTCCCTGTTCCTGCGCCAGTTCCTTCGTCAGTTCCAGCGGGAAGCCGTACGTGTCGTAGAGGTGGAAGGCGGTCTGTCCGTCGATGCGCTTCGTCGTGAGTTGGTTGATTGTTTTTTCAAATTGTCGCAGCCCCGCTTGCAGCGTCCGTTTGAACTGTTGTTCCTCCTGCGTGAGGACATCGAGGATGACATCGGATTGCCGCATGAGCTGCTCGTAAAAGTTGCCGTACTGATCGATGACGTGACGCGCAATGCGTGCCGCGTACGCATTGCTCTCAAACTGCGGATCGCGCTCCACGTAGAGGAAACGCAGCGAGCGGATGGCGCGACGAATCAAGCGTCGCAGCACGTATCCCTGGTCGACATTGGAAGGGCGCACGCCGTCGGCGATCATGAACACCGCTGCTTTGATGTGATCGGTGACGATGCGTCCGTGGCGCGTGACCACTCGTCCTTCATCCGAATCATCCGTCAGGAGATCATCAGGAATGACCGCATCGAAGATGGGTCGCATGCGATCGGTGTCGTACACGCTCTTGACCCCCTGCAGCACGGCGGCCACGCGCTCGAGCCCCATGCCGGTATCCACATTCTGCTGCGTCAACGGCGTAAAGGTGCCGTCGGCATTTTTGTTGTACTGCATGAAGACGTCATTCCAGATCTCCATCCACTCTGCGTCATGCGTCGCGGGGTTGCCCGTCGGTTCGCCCTCACCCACCCAGTAAAACATTTCGGTATCCGGTCCGCAGGGGCCGGTCTGTCCGGCGGGGCCCCACCAGTTCTTCTCCTTCGGCAGGAAGCCGATGCGTTCCCGCGGGATGCCGAGGGACTGCCAGATGGCTGCGGACTCTTCGTCTTTGGGAGCGTCCTCGTCTCCTGCGAAACACGTCACCGCCAGGCGAGAGAGGGGAATACCCAGCTCTTCGGTCAGAAAGCGAAAGCTCAGCGTGATCGCGCCTTCTTTGAAGTAATCGCCCAGGCTCCAGTTGCCCAGCATCTCAAACATCGTCAGGTGCGACGCGTCGCCGACCTCGTCGATGTCCTGCGTCCGCACGCAGCGTTGCACGTTGGCCAGGCGCGTGCCCGCGGGGTGCGGCTCGCCGAGCAGGTAGGGAACCAGCGGGTGCATCCCCGCCGTCGTGAAGAGGACCGTCGGATCGTTCTCCGGCACCAGCGGCGCCCCCGGAATGACGGCGTGCCCGTTCTTCGCAAAGAAGTCCAGGTAGCGCTGCCGGAGGTCGTCGGTGGAGAGCGGTTGCATGGGGCGGAGCGGGAAACGGGGCGGGAGCCGCGATGGTAGCAAGGATCGGGCGCGGAGGAAAATGGGCCCGGACGGGGAAAGCGGCTCTGCTGGCAGATTTTCGCGTTTTGGGCTATAATACTAGGGATAGAAACATCCATCCTCCAGAAACGCGCCTCCACGCTGCGGACGCCGGTGCTCAAGCACTGGCCCATCATTCTGGTCTCGTCGCTGATCGCCTTCTCGATCGTGGTGATCGGGGCGCTCTTCTACGTGCGCGCGCGCGACACCATGCAGGAGGAGATCCGGACCCGCCTGCAGCACATCGCGACCGCCGCCGCGCTCTCCATCGACGGGGATCTGCTCGACGCCATCCATGGCCCGCTGGACATGAGCACGCCGGAGTTCACGTACATCGTGGGGCTGCTGCAGCACATCCAGGAGTTGCCGGACATCCGCTTCGTCTACGTCCTGCGCAAGACCGAGCTGCCGACGCTGCTGGAGTTCGTCGCGGATGCCGATGCGCTGCGCCCCGCACGCGATCTGGATCTCAATGGCAACGGCATGGTGGACCGGGACGAGGCGCCGGGGTACCCGGGCGAGCTCTACGACGTGACGGACATTCCGCTGTTGCAGGGGACGGTCTTCACCGAGAGCACCGCCGACCGCACGCCGACCGTCGACCAGTGGGGGCCGGTCTTCTCCGGCTACGCCCCCATCCGGCGCGGCAGCACGGGAGAGGCCATCGCCGTGCTGGGCGTGGACATGCAGGCGGAGGATTTCTTCACCATGTCGCAGAGCATCTTCTCGCCGCTGGCGCTGCTCTTCGTCTTCGCGATCGCGCTCTTCGTGGCGGGGTTCGTGGCGGTGTACGCCGAGGAGCGGCAGATGGACGTCCTGCGCAAGATCGACAACGAGCGCTCCGGGCTGCTGCGGCTGACCTTCCACCAGATCGGCGAGCCGCTGACCATCATGAAGTGGTCGCTGGAGACGCTGCGCTCGCAGTTTGAGAGCCCGGAACTGCGTCAATTGGTGGAGGAGCACGTCATCACCATGGATGAGGGGCTCGGCCGCCTCAACAGCATCATCGATACGCTGCAGATGGCGGAGAAGGTGGACCTCGATACGCTGGAGTACGTCCCCGCGCCGGTGTCGCTGCGCTCCCTCCTGGACAACGCGGTGGAGGAGTGGGGGTCGGGTCCGCAGAAGCGCGGCTTGCAGATCGTGACGGAGATGGACGGCGACCGGACGCTGCAGTTGGACGCTTCGCTGATCGGCATCGTCCTGCGGCAATTGCTGACGAACGCCATCGAGTACTCCAACGATAATGGCGTCATCGTCCTGCGCGTGACCGACGACCGCCGCGGGGTGCGCATCGCGGTGGAGGACCACGGCCACGGCATCCCCGCCGCCGACCTGCCGCGCCTCTTCGTGAAGTACCGCCGCGCCAGCAACGCGCACCTCAAGAAGCCCGACGGCAACGGACTGGGCCTCTACATCGCCAAGGGCATCGTGGAGAAAGCCGGCGGCCGCATCTGGGTGGAGAGCCGGGAAGGACAGGGCACGACCGTGAGTTTCACGCTGCCGGGAGGGTGAGACATCAGAAAGGCCGAATGTCCACATGAGGCAACAATTGCTGTAAGAATTGTTGCTGCTCCAGTGGAATGTTCCGTGAGATGACCATCCGCTCCAGCTTGGCAAGTTTGCGCAGACTGTCCGGCCATTGAGTAATGGGGTTCCATTCCAATTCCAACTCTGTCAGTTGCGTCAGGTTTCCGATTTCGGTCGGCAGAGAAATGAGTTGATTGCCATTTAAATGGAGCAGTCTCAGCTTGCGCAAATTGCCCACACTTGCAGGGATCGAAGTGAACCGATGATTATTCACCCTCAACTCCTCCAGATTGCGCACGCTGTCGATATCTTCCGGGATAGTGAAGGGGCTGTCATATCCTCCCCACACGGCGAGCTTCTTGAGACGGGGCCACGCCGCAATATTGGACGGGAGATTTTCAAGAACAGGCGAGTAGACGATGAGTGATTCCAAATGCGGAAGATTGATGAACTCCTCCGATATATGATCTTCACCCGGATAGTTCAGTACCAATGTTTTGAGGTTCCTCATCCGGAGGATTTTCTCTACGGGAACATCTGTCCCCGTCCACTGAAACGTATCTCTGGACTCATACAGTTGTTGGAGAACGCCACTCTTGTCGAGGAGTTCCTCGTAGTCATTGGTCGGGCGTACCGTATCTCCCGTATGAATGCGGTAGACCATCTCGGCCATCTCGCCCCTGGTGATTTCCTCATCGAGAGATGCAATGCTCTGCGGAATGACCTTCCTTCCTGCAAGCGTATCGGTATACGGCAGAAACCATATGTCGCTTTCCTGGGTTTCCATCGGAATGCGGAACCCTCTTACGATGATCTTGGCTGCCTCCACGAAGGTAACAGCATCCTCAGGTCGGAAGGTGCCATCAGGATACCCTTCAATAAGACCCTCCGCTCTTGCTTTGCAGAGGAACGGAACGTACCACTCGCCCTTGGCCGTATCTCTGAAGTGCCCGTCCGAGCACGCTGCAATTTCCTGTTCGGAGAAGAGTGACCCGGCAATGATCTTGGTAAATTCCGCACGGTTGATCGTGTCGTCGGGCCTGAACATGCCATCAGAATACCCGCCGACAATACCCTGCTCCTTCACATACGTGATCGCTGTCGTATGGATGTGGGAATCGGGCACATCCGGGAAGCCGGATGCGGTCTTTCTGTGCGCCGTACCGGATGATGCAGTTTTTCCCGGCACTATGGTGAATTGACCCAGGGGTAGCGCGCTCCGGGTATCTTCTCGTTCTTCCATACCGGGATCTCCCAAGCGGTCATGATCCACCGGGGAGAAAAAGGGCATGTGCAACGACTGCATTTCAATGATGCTCGGTTTCGTTGCATCGAGGACTATGCGATCTGTCGACCGTGTAATGATGCGCGTATCGCCTGAAACGGGACGGAAACTGAGTGATGTGAAACTGCAGGATGACACGGGTAATCCTTCCAGATTCCGCATCAGGAAGGTAATGGTCTCGGCGTCCTGCTTCACCAACACTTGGCACGTGAGCCCGGCAAGGATGCTGTCATTCTCGGTGAGCAGGTGACGCGGACCGCTGCCATCCCCCTTCTCTGCAAAGAGTGCGAAGTTGTCCGTCGGGGGGGCTTCCACGACGACTGTATTCTTGGTACTCGACTGTATGCGGGCCGGAGCATGGGCCGAGAAGGTGGCGTTCTGGCAGAGCGGATCATCTTCGCGCGTATCGTTTCGCACGATGCGGTACGAGTATCGGTTTCCTTCCTGACCGGTGAAGAGCATCTGACAGTAGGTGACGAATCTTGCGGCTTCCATCCTATCCTTGCTGAAGACTGCAACCACCAGTGCGTTCGACAGGATGGTTTCACCGTTCATCAGCATCAGCTTCACGGCGGTTTCTTCTTTCGCATGCACGGTGCATGTCCACTCAGGTTGCTGTGTTCGTATCTGAGTACACGACACGTCCTCGGTGTCCTCCCCTGTCCAGAATAATGCCTTGAGCTGAGGGATATCGGTGCTGCCACGAGGGGGTTTCGCTGCCACGGTGAAGGTATTGCCCGGAGTCACGACGATGGATTTGCCATCCAGACTCTTGCCGGACGTGAGTTTCCAGGGATAGTACGGCAGGGGAAATGTCTTCCCTACCCCGCAGCCACTGACGATGCCCACTCCCTCGTAGGGATTGAAGGCGGGACATACCCGAAAGTACATGTCGTAGGAGCCATAGGCTAATTTGGCAAGCGGCTGTGCCATACCAGACAGTGTCACGTGCTGGCCGCCATCCAAGATTCCGTGCGTCGCAAATACCTTTTCTCCCGTTTCCCTGAACAAGGCAATCTGCACCATGAATTGTTCGGAGGTCGGTATGCGTCGTGTCAGATCGAACGTGATGGTGTCGAAGTCGTCACTGACGGCAAAATTGTAAATGGAAATATCGGTGTAATCGGAATGAATTGCTGCGCCTGCTGCCGCCGCAGGATGCAGGAAGAACAAGAGCGCGAATACGAAGGTCACGGCCCAGCCGAAGCGGTGGTTGTTGTGCATGTGCCAAGGTTGACAGGCGGTGCTGCTGGCGTCAACATTGCGATACTCCTTCTCCCTTGAGACGTGCAAAAACTCCTGGTACCTCTGGTATCCTTGTGCGTGTGTACGGCATGTGCTCCATGGAACGGGCAGCCGAGCGAGGTGTCGGAAGAGGAGGAAAGGAGCGCCGTAGTACAAGAGCTGCCTGTCGTGCAGTCAGCATCAGCATCTTCCGAACGTACTGCCGATGTGGATGGAGATGCCATGGCCGATCCCAACGAAGAGACGATCCGCTCCTTCTATGCTTTTATCGAAGAGCACGCATTCGAGAATGCGTACGCACTCTACAGCGTACCCAAAATCAGTCTCTCCACATTCAGGGGATGGTATGAGAATGTCGAAGAGGTTCAGGTTACCGGCATCAGAAAGGCCGATGATCATGTGTATGATTTTGCTGTTTCCCTCACGGAATCAGATGGCATACGCAGTCAGTTCTACGTACGCATGCGAGTGGAACATGGAAAACTGGAGACGCTGTCCTCCGATCATGTACGACAGACAACCGAAGTATGCCACGAGGACATCTGTGCTGACATCTATCGGAATTACGATGACTACTGGATCCAATTGAAGTACCCAAATGCCCCAGCCCCCACCATGGTGGATGACACCGGCAATGGCGCAGTATTTTCACATCTTCGATTCTCTCCGGGAGGCCACTACATTGTATACGACGAAACATTCGATACTCCGCAAGGAAAGAACATCGTGAACGCATTGGTACATAGCGTCGCCACCAATGAGCACGTCAATGTTGTCATCACCAATCCCAATTTCATCGACGTGCTTCGCAATGATACCCGGATCGTTGCATGCGGCATTCCGGGCGACAGCGAACAGGGGTACGTCATGATATATTCATTGCAAAATCAGCAATCAGAATTACTTGCCTGGAGGCAGGTGTCTCATGGCAGACCGCACTGTACCTACGATCCAGCCACCGAAGAACTCCTGTGGACTGATGGAGCAGGAAACAGAGAACGCATCAATCTGATTACCGGAGCTGTGCAATGATGTCGTAGCCTGCATTTCCATGGAATGATGCGCTGCGGCCCGATGACAATTCTCACAATCGCAACGGCATTGGCAGCAGGAGAGCAATAGCTTTGCCGAGCCGGGTGGAGAGCCAGGAGGGGCAGGGGACGACGGTGAGTTTTACGTTGCCGGGGTAGGTCCTCTTTGCATGCTCCGAAAAGAACCTTGCATTGCAAGGTACTAGGCGGTACAGTGCCCGCTGTATGACGCCTTCCAAGGAGACTGCCATCGAGAACAACAAGGCGCAGATGCGCAAAGGGTTGCTGGAATTCTGCATCCTGCTGGTGATCCACGAAGGGGATGTGTACGCGTCGGACATTCTGCAACGCCTCAAGGAAGCCGACATGCTGGTGGTGGAGGGGACGCTCTATCCGCTCCTCTCGCGCCTGCGGTCGCAGGGAATGGTGTCCTACGAGTGGCGCGAATCCAAGAGCGGCCCGCCCCGCAAGTACTACGCCCTCACGAAGGAAGGCAAGGCGGCGCTCAAAGATCTCACCGGCACCTGGCGCGACTTAAGTTCCTCTATCCACTCCCTCCTCTCTTCCCATGCGTAAGACTGTTTCCGTCACGCTCGGCGGCGTCCTCTTCCAGATCGAGGAGGATGCGTACCGGTCCCTGGATGCCTACCTCTCCGCCATCCGCGCGCACTTTACGCGGTACCCCGATCCGGACGAGATCGTCGCGGATATCGAGAGCCGCATCGCGGAGGAATTCGGAGGGATGCTCTCGGCGCGCAAGAAGGTGATCACGCAGAAAGACGTCGATGCGCTCATCACGCGGATGGGGACCGTGGAGGACTTCGCGGAGTTCGAGGGAGAGCACACGGGGGAGGAGCCGCGGACGGAGGACGGGAAGAAGCGGGAGGGTGCCGGGGGATGGCGGATGCCGCAGGGCCGGCTCTACCGCGACAGCGAGGATCAGATTCTGGGGGGCGTGTGCGCGTGAATAGATTTCCGGTTCTCGCCCGCATCATCGGATTCCTCATCGTTCTGGGGAGCGCGCTCGCCATCGCCGGCCTCACGACCCTCTTCGTCCTCCTCATCGTCTCGCCGGAGAACGTGCTGATCGATTTTCCGCTCCACGAGATCCTGGACGGCTTCACGTACAGGGCGCTGCTCTTCTCCGCCTACGCGCTCCTCTTTCTCCCGATTGTCGTCGTCCTGATGCTGGGCGCCACCTTCCTGAATCTGAAGAATGCGTTTTCCATCCGGAGCTTCCTGGTGCTGATGGCGCTGTGGTCGTCAGCCATCGTGGTCGCCGGCGTGACGGGTTTCTCGGCGGCGCCGTCCATCAAGTTGGCCGTAGATCGTCTGGCGGAGGAGCGGGAGCGTATCATTACCAAGACGTTTGCAGTGGAGGACTTCGACCGCGTGCGGATGACCGACAGCGGCAGGCTGGTGCTGGCGCAGAGCGACGATCTCTCCGTGACGGTGGAGGCGCACGCGCGGCGGATGCCCGATGTCACGGCCATGGTGGAAAATGGCACGCTTGTGCTGCAGCGCGGTCCCTACGAAGGGCGCTGTCTCTTCTTCTGCCCCACGCGCTCCGTGACGATCACGGTCCGCGCACCGTCGCTTGCGGGCATCGAAGCAGGAGGAATCTCGCACACCGACATCGCTGCGTACACGGGGGAATCGCTTGCCTTCATCATCCGGGACAACGCGTTCGTCACCGCCGATGTCGCGTTGCAGGAACTGACCGTCGAGGGGGGCGGCAGGGCGCACCTCACGCTCTCGGGCTCTGCGGAGAGGGCGACGATGACGTTCGGGGATTCTGTCTCTCTGGATGGCCGGAGCTTCCGGGTGGAGTCGGCGCAACTGACAACGCGAGACTTCAGTTCCGTTGTGCTGGATGTGATCGACCGCCTGACGGGGCATGCTGCGGATCACAGTAGGATCCTCTTCCTCCGGCGGCCGGAGATCCTGGAAATCACCACGAGCGAGGAGGGGCGGGTGGGGATGGAGGGGGAAGAGAGAGGATGACGTGCGGCGGATGGAAAGCGGGGCACGATGATGAATTTCACGCTGGCTGTGTGGCAGAGTTGTATTGTGCAGAAATGCGCCGACTTTCTATTTCCCTCTGCCTTTGAATCGGCACGTCTTCATCGTTCTCTTCTGCCATCGACCGATCCTTGGGATGCCAGAGATAGTTGTTATTTGCACGACGATGTGCCATTGCTTCAATTTTTTCCCAGGAACCTGGCAGAGCGTCAGTGGGAGCAGGTGCGAGGCTCAATAGGATGTCTTCATCTTCATCTTCATCTTCATCTCCTCCATCTTCATTGTCTTCTTCTGGGGGCAGGTACTCTGATGCACCTGACAGACATGCCTGGCGCAGGTTCTCCCATTGCTCCAGCACGGCCGAAGCGATCTGCTCCTTCGCGTCCTGCAGCATCTTTCGCATGTGTTCGCATTGCATAACCTCCGCCACGGCTGTGCGGATGGTCTGATCCATTGCATCCAATTCCGCTACGGTGGTGCACCGTCGCGAGAAGCTCCACTTCCTTTTGCGATCCTGCGATGCGCCGATTTGCCGCATCAGCTGCACACGAAATCGGCTAATCATATTCGTAACAGTGTTATTTGATTCCCCCTCACTGGCGTCAAGGACATGGCGCAACGCATGTTCCAGACACCGCACTACTGCTTCTCCATCAAGAGTTTGCTGCAGCGCCTCATCAGCGGGCCTTACCGACGGTGCCGGAGCGATCATGGCCCAAGGGGGAAACCATGTGCATCGTATCCTCGTCGGTGTTCCCGTCTACCATGTGTAGGTGATAGGGTCGGAATGTCACGATTGCATGATTGCCTCCAAACATACTCCGTGCATGCAATGGGGAGGCGGCCTGTGTCCTCCCGCAGGACGGAGCCTCCGGGGAGGAGGCTCGTCGCTGCACGGAGCGGTGGGGCGAAGCGAAGCTTACACGTTGCGGCCGCGGTCGCCGCCCATTTCCTCGTTGCGGCCTCGTTCTTCGTTTTGGGACATGGACGTATCGCGCTGGCCGGCGCCGGTTTCCGTGGCGCCCGGCTGGGACCTGTCTTGCCTGTCTTGTTGACCTTGCTGCTGTGAGCCTTTTGTCATGGGGAGGGGGGGAGAATGAAATAGGAATGAGATCCGGATCTCATCAGTACTGACGGCCCTCCCGCCCTCCGCCTTACCGCATTGCAGGAGAATGTTTCCATTTTATAATCAATCGATTGTAATCGAATACTGGCAGTAGAACGCACCGCTTCGCGCCGGGGTGGGTGGATGGAGATCCGATTTCGTGGAATCGTCTATTTGAAGAAAATATACATTACACAATCCTCTCCCCACCCCTCCCAAACAACACCCCCGATCCGGCGAAGAGCACGGCGAAGAAGGCGCTGATATTTTAGATGAGCTATTTTTGAAAGACACCGTCCGTTTCTAAGGCAAGCACCTTATGAAGACGTTGCCCCTCATAAAAGAAGCGAAGCAGCGTGTTGATGTCTGTGCGGAGATGACCGGCTACTCTTGCGAGAATTGTCTGAAATTCCTCGGAGTGTCTTTCTTGATATACCTTCGGCCTGCCGGGCTGTTTTATATGCATGTATCCTCTGTTTGTGAGAAACATGCTCGTAGCTTGGGTAGGCGATTCAAGAACCTTCATACGTAGAAATGCCCCCGGATTGCTATCGCGCATTTGTTGCCAATTATTTGGTGCATCATCGGTAACGTCTCTCAAGTCATACTCAAATGATTTAATCAAAGCAGGCTCCTATTTCTTTCTGCCGTATGCTTGCACTGCGATATCGTGTTTGCCCATTCGATTGATAATGACCTGCGAAAAGTGTCCATCAATGATTGGGAATGCGCTGCATACTTGGCGTTCACCTTTCTTCAATACTTGAGAAATATTAATGGGTTCTGTGTGGAACAAGATAGGATCGAAATAGAAAAGATTCCGATCTGTCCTGCAGAGAGTAGCCCAATGGCAACGATCTTTGCTCCACAGATATTTCGGTTGTAATCCTTTTTCTATCAAGCGTCTGGTCAGTTGCTGAGTAAGAAAAACGCAATTTCCTCCAAATCGTTCGGGATATTCCTTGCCTGCGGCAAGATATGTTTTCCCGAAGGAATTGTAGGGATACTGAAATATGACATCCCTGAGAGCTTCTTGCATATAAGTATATTGAATTACATATGCATCATATGTCAATGTGAAGAGTTTGGGAAAGTGAGCAGCCCTTTGTGTTGCAGGAATACTCTTCAAGCTACCCAATCCCTTCGATCAAATCATTTCCCCCTTCCTGCCCCCCCCGGCTTCAGCACCTTTCTCCCCACCCCTCCCAAACAACAACCCCGATCCGGCGAAGAGCACGGCGAAGAAGGCGCTGATGGCGAAGACGCCTGCGATGCCCAGGAGGTCTGCGGCGGTGGCCATCGGGGGTCTGCCGATTGCAAGCGCGAAAACGGGGACCAGCATCTGGGCGATCGCCGTCGCATAGAGGGCGCGCGCCATGCTCTGCGGCCGGAAGCGCGCGAGGAGGACGCCGACGATTTCGACCGCGATGACGGCGAAATAAAGCAGGTTGAGGGGATTGTTTTCATTGCCGATCAGCCCGACTGCGAGGTTGACCCAGAGGAGGAGGAGCGCCGTGATGACCGCCAAGAAGGCTGCGGCGCGGTAGGCACGGGTGCCGCCCTTGCGCGCGATCCATTCGTACGCGACGCCGGTTGTGAGCAGCAGAACGCCGGCCACGATGAAATCGAACGTGTCCCAGTTCACTTCTGTAGTGAATCGCATCGCAATGAACGGTACCAGGAGGACCAGGACCGTGAAGATCGCGGGGCGGAGGAGGAGGTGTAATGGCATGGGGGAGGGGGAAAGGGGAGTTAAATCGTGCATTTCTACTTTCTCCTGTTGACTACCAAGTGCCTGTATCGGAATTCTGTTCCCGATCCGGACTTCAGATATTTCTCGAAAATCAATGCCTGTTCTTTGGAAGGAAACGATGATACATGAGCCAACTTCCAGGGTCTGTACTTGGATGTATGTGCTACTTCACCATGATTATGCTTGGCCAGTCGCTGTTCAATATTTGAGGTAGAACCGACATACTGTCGGCCCTCTTCGTTTTCGAGAATGTAGACGTAATGCCACACAATGAGAGATGGTAGCAGAGTTGGCCTGCCAACCGTCAGCCTTCGCGCTTCGCGACTACGGCCGACAGGTAGCTGCAGCCATCAGTGTCATGAGAAGCCGACTTCCGCCCTTCGGGGGGGCTGTGAGAGTTTGGCCTGCCAACCGTAGTCAGGAGGTGGTTGCAGAAAGCGTCAGCCTTCGCTCCGCTCCGCGGAGACTACGGCCGACAACCTCCTGCGGAGGTTGGTGGACAAGCTGGGAAAAAGTTTACACCGCCTGGAGGAGCTGGTGATGGGGTGGGCGGAGGGGATTGCTTCCCTCCACACATGTCCGGTGTAGGAGTGTCGATATGTGGTGCAGCATTATTCTTGTAGCGAGAACCAGCACTGATTCTGTAGGTCTTGGCTGAGCCGGTAGCAGTTCGCGTGAGAGAGGACCCCAAGGTAGGACTGCAATGATTGCTCGACGCTGTCCTCCGGTATGAGCCCCGCTTTGTGCGCTGAAATTCGTTCCGTCAGTTTGCGCACCATGCGCCGCTTCGTTTTCGTTCGCAGAGACCGATGATGTGGTAGGAGCACATAGCCGAGGAAGTCGATGCCTTGGCGGTATTTTCGTATCGTCACTTTGTGCGGGTGAAGATCAAGGTGCAGCCGTTCCCTGAGGAATGAGCCGATGGATGAGAGGGCTGTCCGCAGTTCCTCTTGCGTGGCAGCGACAACCACAAAATCGTCCGTGTATCGGACGAAATGCTTGATATGGAGCGTGTGCTTGATGAACTGATCAAGCTCGTTCAAGTAGATGTTCGCGAAGAGCTGTGAGGTGAGATTCCCGATGGGGATTCCTTTCGTCGTGAAGCTCTCGATGATTTCCCGAAGGAGCCCCAGCGTCTTCCCGTCTTTCAGCCGCTTGCCGAGAATACCGAGAAGGACAGAGTGATCGACGGAAGCGAAGAATTGATGCACATCGCACTTGAGGACAAAGCAAGGGCGTGTCCCGTTCCTGCTTACACTCCTGAGTATCCTATAAAGTGCATTGACTGCTTTGTGCGTTCCTTTGCCTTTCTGACAGGAGAAGGAGTGGGCAATAAATGTCGGCTCAAATACAGGGTTGAGTACAGAGAAAACAGCATGGTGCAAGACGCGATCCTGCACACTTGCTTTGTGGATACGTCGTTGCTTGGGGTCGCAGATAGTGAATGCACTGTACGGCTTGTGTCGGTATGTTCCAGCTTTGAGTTCACGATGAAGAGCAAAAAGATTCTGCTCCAATCTACGCTCGAATTCCTGCACATCCTTCCGAGCTTGTTTACCCTTCCGAAACTCTTCCCATGCAGTGAAGAGGGTTTCCTGTGAGGTAATATTGTCGAAAAGGTTCCTATAGAGCTTCATTAGTGCATTGTAGCCGTTTTTGCTGACATTGACAGATTATTTCTTTAGTTGTACCCTGTATCAAGGTGTTCTTTCAGAGCATCGTTAAGACTTAAGGTGAAGAGACAAGCCCTCTGTGCATTTTTGTGCCTAGGGCGCTTGTCTCATTTTCCGAGCAAGTCCGTGCCTCACGGTTTGAGGTGACGACAATTTAGGAGGTGCATGATGGCTAGCCCTATCATCACAGAGTTGGAAGTTACGAAGAAGTTGGTCGCCTTTGGAGAACGTGCCGCCAAGAAGGGTCTCGATCTGTCGGTTGATCTGCAACCGTGCATCGACGACCCCGACAAGATGCAGCGACTCGTGCGCTACATCAGGACGGGGTGTCCTCCCTTGGGGACGGGTGTGTCCTACGATGCGACCACGGTCGGTCGCACCCTCGGACTCTCCTGCGAGTGCAACGATCCCGCCCCAAAGGCAAACGATGGCGAAATCGTCGTGTACTACGGAGGATGGAGCCTCGGCGAACTCGTCGGAACCGACAAGGTGGTCAATCACCTGTCGGACGAGCGGAACTCGTGGAAGGCAGAGGCTGGGTACTACCATGTGCTTCTGCCTGTCCCTGATTCCAATCGGAAGACGTGGAGTCAGCAAGCGGGCGATGAGGAATCCAGCATGCTCGCCCGTCAGTACGACGGGTGGCAAGCCATTCCCACGCCTATCGGTGCGACTGCGCTGGCTGTGCATCTCGGTGTGAGCGGTGAAGACCTCCTCAAAGGGGACTTCGCTCGCTGTGCCGAAGCGCTCCCCGACGACAACCACGCCGCGCTCTGTGTCAGCGAGGGTCGTGTGCTCGTCTACAACTACTGGGATGACTACTCCAACGACCTCGTCTTCCTTGGTGCCGCTCGGAAGGCCTGAGCCTTGAAGGCTTGAGGACTCGATCTTCTTGCCTATTGAACCTTGAACCTCCGCGACATTTTTTTCGCGGGGGTTCTTTTGTATACTGCCAACATGCATGGCTATTGAAGTCGGGGTTACGGTTCCGACTCGCGATGCATCTCATCTCTGAGACCACTGAAGCGATGAGCGTAGGTGGCAACTCACCGGAGTATCGTGTCTCCACGGAGCGCGATAGTGAGTGGGCTTAGATGAAGGGACTTCTTGTTCATTCTCAGTGGAGGTACTGCGCATTAATGCGGAGTTGCTCCCGAATAAAATACAGGAGGAAGAGGATATAGGCCGCAAGGCAGTAAACCTCGACTTCCAGTGCCAACGGACGGGAATGGGCAATATAGCGCTCCCCGACGACAACCACGCCGAACTCTGTGTCAGCGAGGGTCGTGTGCACGTCAACAACAACTGGGATGACAACTCCAACGACAACGTCTTCCTTGGTGCCGCTCGGCAGTCCCTTACTATCAGTCCAAACAACTCTCTTACTGAATCGTGAGAGAGTTGTTCTATTCCTTTACCGACTTCATCCACCCGCCAAGCATCCTCCCAATTTCATCTACAATTTCCTGTAGCTGCAAACACTTTTTGATGTCCAGCACTTTCGTATCTTTCGCGAGGCGTAGAAAAAGCCTCAGCATATTCAGCTTGGCACTGACCCGCTCCAAATGCGGCAGCTTCTTTGATTTGGAGACCTGACTTGCAAGGAGAATTTGTTCCAATACATCGAGAATCAAGTTCTCCACTCTCTGCCAGAGTGTATAGCGGTCTGCTTTCGACACGATACCGCGCAGACCATGGAACGCGCGGTAGAGATCGTATGCACGGCGTAGGATGGGGATGTCGAGATCATCCATTAGTCAATTGTAGAGAGTATCTTCGCAATATTCTCTTGTGTCACCACTGCAAACCCATACCCCTCCCCGCACACCTCCGCCCAAACCTCCCCCAGCTGCACCTTGTAGGCGGTATCCTCGTTGCTGGCACGGTCCGCACCTTTGTACTCCAGGACCCGGGTGGTGCCGTCGCGGAGGCAGACGATGAAGTCCGGGAAGAATCCCTCCCGCTTGTACCCCTGGAGCCGGAAGCCGTCGCGGTCCTGCACAACGTTGCGCAGCCACCACTCCACGTTTGCATGCTGATCCAGCTGGCGGGCAAGCGCCATTTCCGAATCGTTGGGGTCCGCACAATTCAACTCATCGCAACGGTCGAAGAGGTGTTTTGTGAACGGTTCCCGCATCGGATGCAGGAGTGTGAGTGTTTGCGGGACAATCCACGGGTCCCTGCTGGCCGTAATCCGTCCCGCATCCCTGCAAGCGGCAAACTGACGGGCTGCCTCTTCTGTTAATAGCTGACGTATCAGGAGCGCCAGCGCATCGCGCAATGCGAATTTGCGCGAGTAGAGGACGGAGAGAGATTGCTGTTGCAGGAGGTCGTGCACCGTTGCAGCGATGAAAGCCGCCATGTCCTCCCTGCTCACGGCACGTTCCCGCACGGACCCGACCAGCCACCGCACCAGCATCGACTCCGTTTCATCCTGCGAAAGATGGAGCAAGCCAAGCCGCTGTTGCGCCGATGCCACCACTGCATCCTCCTCCACGTCGATGAGGGAAGTGCGATTCTCCACGTTCTCCAGCAAAGCGATAGCACCCTGCTGCTCACGCAGTGTGAAGTCCGGCGGTATGAGGTCGTAGAAGTCGAGCGGCTCCCCGTCGAGCGCCAAGAGAGGCAGGGTGTACTCCTCCGTGGAGACGTTCCGCATCGCTTCATACTCCGTGCGCTGCTCCCGGTCATCGCTACGGATGACATCCCCCTGATCGTATCCCTCTTGCTGCAAGCCGTTCACCACCAGCTGTGCCGCGTCATCGAAACGGCGCGAGGAGGTGTAAACGTAGGAACGGTTCAGCGCATCCTGCGTTTTGCGCTTCGCCTGGGGCAGACGAAGAATGCGGCCGATGAGCTGCTCCACCCCCAGGCGGGTCCCCAGATTGGAGACGGACACGAGGACATAGGCGAAGCTGCAATCCCATCCCTCTTTGAGCGCATTGCACGTCACGATGTACCGCACGGGGCAGTCCTCCGCTTGCAGGTTTGGGTACTGTGCGAGCTCATCCTCCTTGCCTGTCTTGATCGCTATTGCCTCCCGCTGCACACCCAATTCCTCCACGAGGAATGACACGAGGGCATGTACATGGATCGTCCCTTCTTTTGCCTGCTCCCGTTCTGCCTGGAGGAGGAGAATGGGGCGTATGTAGTCCTTGGCTGTTCTGCGTTCCTGCTCCGCAATCTGCTCCAGTTCATCCCGCTTTTCCTTCGCCGTCTGTACGGCTTCCTGCCACTGTGTGATGTTGGTGAGGTGGATGGGGATTTTCACCATGTCTGCCTTCTTCAGAGCAATAGCGGGGATACTCACGAGGACATTGCTCCCTTGGATGGGTGTGGCCGTGAACTCCACAATGCAGGATGGCAGAAACTCCCGGATCACTTCCACGGATAGCTCTGTCTGCGCATTGTGCCCCTCGTCCAGGATCATCAGCGGGCGGTGCATGCGGATGACATTTGCGAGGGACTTGGTGGCCAGTCCTTCCTCGTCCGTCATCAGTCCTTCTTCATCAATGTCGCGGAAGTGCTCCATCAGTCCGCCGTTTTCCTCGTACACCTTCAACCCTTCTTTGTCCCGTCGCCGTACGGATGCGAGTGTCGTCACGATGATGCAGAGATTGTCTGCAATGTCCGACGGCTTCACGCTCCGCGCTTCCACGATGTCCAGGACCCGCACACGTCCGTCAAAGAATGCATCCAGCGCTTCGCGGTAGGGGTGGTTTCTGTCCCGTAACTGTGCCAGGGTCTGCGTGCGGATGGCATCGCTGGGGACCATCCAGAGCACCAGCCCCCGCTCTTCCTTCTCCAGGAGAAAGTGCTCAAAGGCAGTGCCAACAGCATGGGCGGCAATGAGCGTCTTTCCCCCGCCTGTCGGGACTCGGATGCACACGAACGGTGCCTGCGGATCGCCATGCAGGACGTTGTATGCTTTCCCTGTGCGCTTGTAGAAGGCGATATTGGGGTCCCCCTCCTTCCGCGCATCCCGGAGGAAGTCCCGGAGGTCCTCCACGCATTGCCGTTGATAGCTCTTGAGTTCCAGCATGGTCAGTAAAGTTTCACTTGGTAGGGAATGTGTTTGAACGTGACATTGTGGCGGCTCAGCGTCTCCTCCGAGAGAAGACAACGATCCGCATACACCACCTTCTTTTCCGCGTTCTTTGGTAGCTTCTTCAATTGCTCCCGTCCAAAGGTGTTTTTTCCACGCTCTGTAAAGAAGAGAAAGTATGCTGTATCGTCGCAAATTCCTACGTAGGGCTTTTTGACCTTCCGCTCCTCCAGGTCGCGCTGTGTTTCCGTGAAGAAGACGTAGCGTGCAAGGTCCAGGTACGTCACGGGATCGGAAATATTGCCATCGGCATCGAAAAGGGTGGTGTCGAGGCGCATAAACTGAAATCCTCCTTTACAACCACCCTCTTCTCCCAGTGCCCACTGGATGCGCTGTGCTGTTTTCATTTCTGCAATGTCAGCTTCCATTTCTACCATAATGAATTTGCGAGACCCCTTGTCCTGCTTATTGAGTTCAAGAACGGCATGCCCGGTCGTTCCGCTCCCCGCGAACGAATCGAGGACAATATCGTCAGGCTGCGTACAAGCATCCACGATTTTCATCGCCACCTCTATGGGCTTGGCGTAGTCAAATTCCACCCCGATTTTTTTCAATAAATTTGTCGCACTCCCCCCGAAGTGAATGATGGAAGAGAATTTCTCTTTCAAGTTTTCACTCAGAAGATATTTCCGCTGAGGTTGTGTGGTGTGATCTTTGCCAAAGACAATCATGTTGTTTTCGAGGTACTCTGTGAATACCTCCGGCCTGTACCTCCACCCTTTAGCGGGAACAGGACAGGCTTTGCCTGTTTGGGGGTGCTTTACGTCGTAATAGTAATCCTCCGGTGCCTTGTCCTTGCTCGGCCATGCCATTGAAACAAGACGGTATACTTCGCCGTCTTCATCAAGATACTTGTACGCCTTTTCCCCTTCGGAAAAATCCTGCCTTGCCAGCCAAAGTTGGAAATCTTTGTTGGCTGTGCCAAGGTCATATTCGATTTTCAAAGCATCAATTTGCTTCGCGCTGTAATCAAATTGTTTGAGGGCGTTCTTGAAAAAATCGGGTATATCTTCTCGACCCACTTTTCTCAGGATAGACCGAGCTTTTCTGAGGATGGCTGCTGCGTTACCTTTCTGCACCATGAATAGTTTTTCCTCCTCAACGAGTTTGCGATTTACTGCATAGAACACAATGTACTCATGTTTGGTTGCAATCGTTTTGCTATCGCCTTTGGGATTGCGCTTATCCCATACAACCACACCCAACAGGTTTGATTCGTCGAAGATGGTGTTGAAAAGGTGCATGATGTATTCCACCTCATGTTCGTCAATGTGACAGGCGACGATGCCGTCCTGTCTCAGGAGCTGGTGCAACAACTTGAGACGCGGGTACATCATGCACATCCACTTGTCATGTCTGCTAAGGTCTTCCTCCCCTCCTACCCATGTTTGCAACCACTTGTGAATTTCAGGTGAGTTTACAGCGTCGTTGTACATCCATTTCTGACTGCCTGTGTTGTATGGAGGATCAATGTACGCGAGGCGTACTTTGCTCATGTAATACGGCATGAGCGCCTTGAGCGCCTCCAGGTTATCCCCCTTGATAATGAGATTTTGAGAGTCGCCTACGGACAATTCCGGGTCCTTTTTCAGAAGACGAAACGGCACGTCTTTGTCGTGATTCACGACTGCCTGCTTGCCGATCCAGTCTAGGGTCGGCATGGCACGATGGTGGAAGGATGCATGCTCATACGTATAGGTGCAGTTGGCATGCTCCAAAGTGGGCATCCAACCTGGTCGCCCTATACGTTTCTCCAGGACGGAGACCGTTGTAGGCAGGCGGATGCCCGCTGTGACGGTCTCTGCCCGAAGGCATGAGAATCCTGGGAAATTACAAAACGTATTAAGGGCGACATGCGCAGTGTACACTCACTTTCTCCACCAATAAATGCTAGAATTAGGACACCATGAGCATTAAGAAGCAATTACAGGATGTGTATGAGCAGATCATGTCTGCGAAATATCCTGATGACAAAAAGGAAATACAGAATCTCCTTCAGCACAAGCTACTCCCCCTCATCGAAGACAATGCAGTCTTGAATGAGGAGTACGAACGACGTATTTGCTACCACGAGAGACTGACAACGGATGCAAGCTACCTTGATCTCATCAAGCGCATTCACAAGGAAATTGTTGCTTTGCAAAAGCTCATTGATCCTTCGAAATTACCCGATTCTCCTCGATTATTTAAACCAAAGCATGATGACCTTGAGAACAATGAACCATGGATCGCTATGAAAGATTTACACAGTATTCTCAACAAAGAAGATACGTGGTGGGAGCTGGGAGAAGTCACAACGTTCCAAGTGGACGATCACGTCCGGACGCCATGGCGTCCGGTGGTTAGACAATACCAAATCGTTATGGGTCTACTTGAGTATGCCTATAAAGCAAAAGCCATTGATATAAAGAAAGCAGATGAGCACATCACCACTCTGCAAAAACACCTTGGAGACTTAGAAAGGAGGCTAGAGCGCCCGTTTATCCGTCTACATATTCATGATTTTGATTTTTTGAATCATTACATGCGTGATCCCCAATGGATCAGCGATGACGAACGAAGCTATGAGCAAGTGAAAAAGTATGTGGACCGTGTATACAAGGACCTGCTTCTATTTCTTGAAGATAGAGAAGAGTACGACAGTACACATATGCAGCTCAATTTCTGGATGAAGAATGGAGCAAAGAAGATGGCGGAGCTCCAAAAGGCGTACGAAAGACTAGCTAAAAAGATTGATGTTGCAGGAATTGTAGAACTGCATGAGAACAATCCAGCTATCGTGCAGGCGATAGAGAGTGTAACCAAACCCGAATTTTTGGAACATGTTGGAAGAACACAGCAACTCGAAGAAAAAATTAAAGAAAAATTCGGAAAACAGCTGATAGAAATGAACAAACAACTGGATGCCTCAGGCATGAAGAAGATGCAAGAAGCGATGACAGAAGTGGTTATGCAATTTGAAAGAATCAAACCCGATTTGGAAGTAATCGAACAACAACGAGCTATCGCTGCCGAAACTTTTTCAGCTATTGGAGCTCAAGTTCAATCAGTATTACCCTCAATGGTTGAGTATGGAAAAATGATGTCAGAACAGAACGAATTGATACAAAGTGCAGGTCGTAGCCTCATTGCCGGTGGCGACAGAGGTGCGGCCTCTTTTTTGTCTGTCAGCCCATCTGTGCCAACCCTACCTCCAGATGCGGTTATTATTCCAAGAGAAGAATATCTCGAATATGAACGCCTAAAGGCAAGGTATCGCACAGATCAGGCTAGAGCAGAGGAGAGTCAGGAAGTGCAAGAGTGGCAGGGGGACCAAGATGTTGAATACAACTATAACGACCGCTTACTCACAGTCGGAGATACGACGGTAGAAGTTCCTCGCAGTGAGAGATCAGTTAATCGGCAGGTACTACTACAGCTTCTTGCTGATGACTTTCTTGCGGAGGAAGATGGAATGGGTGTCACATCTGCTTTATTCACAGGCAAATTGGATGGATTGGGAATGCCAACGAATATGCGCACTCTTCAGACGGCAGTGGATGGTGTGAATGGTGAAGTGAAAGAGTCACTCGGTCTTGCAAAATTTGTTCGTTTGAGAGCAGGGACTGCTCGCATACACAAAAAGCGATAACACTCCTTATCTGTACGCATCTGTACAGATATGTAAGAGGAATAGCGGTGCGTCCTTTTAAGCTGCGCCACGAGCAAGTTTTCCTGCTCGATTTTAATTCTTATCTGTATGCATATGGACCAGCAGACTTATCTCAATCTTGTGGTCATCTACGCCACCGCCTTTCCTCTCTCACAAGGTGCACAACTGGAAGGCACGGAACGCACCCCCGACGGACGGGT
>CAYZGJ010000002.1:0-41005 GCA_964478005.1 uncultured Candidatus Peribacteria bacterium | reverse complement strand
TCGTCCCATTCCAATCGTTGCAACGCTTCGGTGAAGCGGGGGAGGATCGCGGTCCGGCCGCAAAAGGGGGAGAAGATGGTGAGGGGCATGTGGAGAAGCGCGGCTCCGGTAGCGTAGGAATGCCCCGCGCGCTGATGGCGGTGGAGCATGCTCTGCGGGTGGATGCGGTAGTGCACAAATGTATCTACCTTTTTTGCGATCCAGCGGAAGCGCAGGATGCGGCGGTAGAGATCCCAATCCTCCAGGATATGGGGTAAGGACCGGTATCCTCCAACCATATCCAGCGCCTGACGCCGGATCATGGCATGAGAGGAGATGAAGTTGCTCCGCAGGAGCATCGATGCTTCGTACGGCGGCATGCGCACGATGTGCCGGCGCTCCCCGAATTCATGCATGTCTCCGTAGGCCAGGGCGACTGCCGGATCCGTGAAGGCAGCCCGGCAGCGTTCCAGATAGTGCGGGGGCAACCGGTCGTCGGCATCGAGGAAGACGAGGAAGGGGGCACTGGTCTGCCTCATTCCGTCATTGCGTGTGGCGGAAAGATTCCGATGTGTGACGCGGTGCAGCCGCACCCCGCGTTTTGCGTAGGATTGGACAATTGTACCGGTGTCATCTTCCGATGCATCATCGACCACGAGAATCTCCGCGGGAAGAAGCGTCTGGGCAAGCACGCTCTCGATGGCGTCTCCCAGGAAACGCCCGTAGTTGTGGCAGGGAATGATGACCGCGATGTCGGGTTTCAGGGAATGGGGTCTGCCGCGACGGTACGAAACGGGAAACGATCCCGGCACCCGTACGGGATACCGGCGGCTCAACAACCGCCGCACGCCGCGCACGAATCCCGGCGCCGGCTGCCCCAGGGCGACCCAGCAACGTTTGAGGAGGGCGAAGAGACGGTAGGCCATCGTCCCAAGAGTCTCACAGACCGATGTCCTTGGCCACTGTCTTCATTGCCTCCAGCGTCACGCCGACGAACTCGTCGAGGGGCATCGCGAGCAGTTCCTCGCACGCGCGGATCTGCGCGCGGTCCACCTGGGCGGCGAAGGCCTTGTCCTTCAGCTTCTTGGTGACGCTCTTCACTTCCACATCGCTCAGGCTCTTGCTCGGCCGCACCAGGGCGACCGCGATGATGAAGCCGGTCAGCTCATCCACGCAGTACAAGGTCTTCCGCAGCATCGTATCCAGCGGATATTCCTCTCCGTACTTGGAGGCGTAGTGTGCGCGGATATCTGCGAGCAGTTCCGCGGGCGCCTCGATGGTGGAGAGGAGGTGTTCCAATGTGTCACCACAGTGAGCCTCGTAGTCCTTGTCGAGCTGGTCCCAGTCCAGATCATGGAGCATGCCCGCCACCTTCCACGTTTGCTCGTCGCCGCCAAAGCGCTTGGCGAATGCCTCCATGGCGGCTCCGGTCGCGATCAGGTGCGCGCGGGTCTGATCAGTGTGCGCTTCGAGAAGGGCATGGGCGGCGGGGAGGAGGTGGCCGTAGGAGGCGTGCTGAAGGGGGAGGGGGGAGGACATGGATGAAGAGGAAGCTAAGGAATCAAAAGAAGCTAAGGAGTGACTCTGGTTCTTGCTTGGTTTCAGCAGCGGGAACAGCACCACATCGCGCAGGTTCATCTGTTGGGTCAGCAGCGCGACGATGCGGTCGATCCCCATGCCAAAGCCGCTGCAGGGGGGGCAGCCGTACTCCAGCGCCGTCACGAACTCGTCATCCTTGCGGTGAGCGTCGCTGTCGCCGCCGTCCGCCGCGGCGGACTGCTGCTCAAACCGCTGCGCCTGATCCACTGGATCAATGAGCTCGCTGTAGGCGTTGACGATCTCCCAGCCGCCCACCACCAGCTGGAACCGATCGGTGATCTGGGGGTTGGCATTATTCGTGCGCGCCAGCGGCGAGAGGTCGATGGGGTGTTGCGTGATGAAGGTCGGCTGGACGATGGAGGGCCGGCTGACCTTCTTGTACAGCTGGTCGATCAGGTTGCCGCGTCCCAGCGTTTCCATGTCCACTTCCAGGCGGATGTTCTTTGCTTTTACGGCTTCCCGCAGGGCTGAAGCGGAATCACACACCTCGATGTCAATCCCGCAATCGCGTTGAATGACTTCGCGCAGGGACAGCCGCGGCCAGGGCGGGGTGAAGGCGACCTCCACCAGGCTGCCGTCGCGGTCGGGAATCTGCACCTTCAGGGTTCCGACCAGTTTCTCCAGCACGGTGGAGAGCATCGCCTCGGTGAAGGCCATGTTGTCTGTGTAGTCCCAGTATGCCGCGTAGTGCTCCACCATCGTGAAGTCCTGCAGGTGGGAGGGGTCCAGGCCCTCGTTGCGGAAGACGCGGCCGATCTCGAACACGCGGTCGAAGCCGCCCACGATGCACTCCTTCAGGTAGGTTTCCGGCGCGATGCGCAGGAAGACATCGGTATCGTACGCGTTGTGATGGGTCCGGAAGGGCGTGGCCAGCGCGCCGCTCGCGGCATTCACCAGCACGGGCGTCTCCACTTCCGTGAATCCCTGTTCCCAGTAGAACTCACGCAGGAATTTCAGGAACCGGCTGCGGAAGAGGAAGCGATCGAAGGTGGCGCGGTTGGACGTGAGGTCGAGGTAGCGCTGGCGCCACAGCGTTTCCTGGTCGCTGACGCCGTGCCACTTCTCCGGCGGCTGGCGCAGCGCCTTGCTGAGCATCGTCCACTTGGTGACGCCCACCGTCGGCTCGCCCCGCTGGGTTGCGAATCGCTCGCCCGTGACGCCGATGATGTCGCCCAGGTCCACGAGAGCGACGAAGCGGTCGTACTCCTCCTGTCCGATCTGATCGACCTTCAGCGCGATCTGCAACCTGCCCGTGTGGTCCTGCAGGGTTGCAAACAGCATCTTGCCCATGTCGCGCAGCAGCATCACGCGCCCGGCGATCGACACCTGCGTGCCGTCGGGCTGCTCCTTCGCTTCCTGCAAGGCGTGACTGCGATCAAACGTCGCGGCGTAGGGCTGTCCGCCCGCGGCCCGGATCTTCTCTGCTTTCTGATGACGGATGGGGTCCATGGCAGAGAGGATAGCGGTGTTTACCGGGGAGGAGAAGCAGGAGATGTCAGACAAAATGGCCGCCTCCGCACTTGCAATATGTCTGAATAGAGATACAATAGATGTACTAAACCCACCCGTCCCTCCGCTTCGGCGGACGGCGGGTTTTATGGTTGAGTATTGCGGAGCAATGGAAGGAGATCCGGCAAACGCAGCGTCGTCGTGACATCCGCGTTCTTGATCAGTCCGAATGAGGGACGATGAGCAAAGCCGACGTACTCGACAGATTTCCCCTTCTGTCGGACGCAGCGAATCGCAGGGATGAGATCCGTATCGGAACTCACGAGCACGGCTGTGTCATACCGGTCATCGTACGCACCCGTAAGCAGATCGACGGCCATGTGGACATCGACGCCTTTCTCCTGAAAAACGCCGCGATTTTCCATCATGTGTCCGAATTCCACCCTCCAATCCATCTGCTGCAGCCGAGCGACGAGTCGTTGCTGCCACTTGCGCAGCTCTTCCCCCTTGGCATCACCATGCGATCGTACCTTGCCGATGTAATATGTGGCAGAAACAACAGTGCGACCGTGCGCGAGCTGCTGTGCAAACGCCCGGTAGTCCAACTCAGCAAGTCCGCGCAATTGTAGTTCGCGCAGATAGTGGTAGAGGTTGCTGCCGTCCACCAGGATGGCGATCCGTTCTGCTGGACGGATGGGGTCCATGGCAGAGAGGATAGCGGGAATTTTGTACTTTGTCAGGTTGGGGATGGTGGAGGTGATTATTCAATTGGTAATACATCATGGGAGCATTACACTCTTCACCATGACTCCTGATCTTTCCTCGCATATCCGACAAGCGCGCGCAGCGCAGAAGCAGTGGGCGGCAGAGTCCATGAAAGAGCGATCCGCCGTGCTCCGCAAAGCGAGTCAGGTGCTGGGGGAGCATTGTCAGGCAGCAGCGGAGACGATCAACAGGGAAATGGGCAAACTCATGGAGGAGGCACTCTCGGATTGTGCGTACTCTCAGCAGATCCTCGAATTCTTCGCCGCCAAGGCACCCGCCTACCTCGCACCGGAACCTGTGGAGCACGAAGGAGAGACGGCGAACGCGCGTTCCACCATGCTGCACTTTGAGCCGCTCGGCGTCATTGGTGCGATCAAGCCGTGGAACTTCCCGCTGGATACGCCGCTCTGGACCATCGCCCCCGCGCTGATGGCGGGGAATGCCGTCTTGTTCAAGCCGTCTCCCCTCACACCGGAAACGGCCCAGTGGATCGAGCGCATCTTCACGGAAGCAGGACTGCCGGAAGGTGTGTTGCAGGTTCTTCCCTCCGATGACGCGACGGGCCGCGCATTGGTGGAAGCGGATGTCGATATGATTTCGTTTACGGGATCGACGAAGGTGGGGAAAGAGATTGCGCGACGTTGCGGTGAAAATATGATTCCCTGTCTTTTGGAAATGGGTGGGAAGGATGCGGCCATCATCTTGCCGGATTGTGATTTGCAGCAAACCGCTGCGTTGATTGCGCTCCATGGAATGATGAACAACGGACAGTGCTGCACCTCCGTGGAGCGCGTCTTCGTGCACGCGGATATCGCCGATGCATTCCTGGACGCATTGAAAGATGCGGTGCGCGCGCAACCCAGGACGCGCTTTGCATCCCGGGAGCAGTTTGACATCGTGCGGCACCATCTGGAGGATGCGCGCTCCCGCGGGTGCCGGGTGGTGACGGGTGGCACGATCGATGAGAAGGCAGAGCGCATCGAGCCGACAGTGCTGGAATGCGACAGCGCGGAAGGTCTTCTGTGGAAAGAAGAAACATTCGGGCCGATCCTCCCCGTGCATCGTTTCACTTCCGAGGCAGAAGCGATCTCCCTTGCCAATCAGACACCCTATGGCCTCGGCGCATCGGTCTGGACAGCGGACGCAGAGGCGTTTCAGAGGATTGCCTCACAATTACATGTCGGAATGGTCTGGCAGAACGATGCGAATCTTCCATTTCTGGAAGGAGTGTGGTGTGGCTGGAAAGACAGCGGATTCGGCATGGCCCTGGGAAAGCATGGGACACGCGCATTCACGCGCATGAAGCAGATCAGCGCAGTGCGATAACGTTGCGTGGAGCCATCCCTACATCCCCACCATTCCCGCCAGGCGCTCGGCTTCGGCCTCATCGCGCAGGCGGCGCTCGGTGCGGGAGAGCTTCCGCTCGGCGCGGGCGAGTTTCTTCTCCGCGTCGCGGGCGACGTCGTCCATCCCGAAGCGGCGTCCGAGGTTCCGGCGGGAGCGGTTGGTCATGCGGGAGAGGGGAGCGAGGGCCATCGCCATGGTTTCGTACGTCCGGGCCTGCATCCTGCGGCGCAGACGTGGCCGGGTGTAGAGCTCGTAGGCGGCGATGCCAATGCCGGCGGAGAGGGCCGCGACGGTCAGGAGGGTCGTGGTGGTGGAGCGTTGCATAGATAAGGAGGGGGAAAGGGGAGGGATATTCCTGACGGGCGGGGGCGGAGGCTCTGACGGAACCGGATGAATTTCCCGGCAAGCCAAAAAATCATTTGACTCTCTTCGGCAATGTTTCTAAGCTGCCCGCACTTTCCGTTGCCTGTGTTCCAGTCTGCCGTTCGTCCGCCCGTGGCGGAGCCGACCAAGCGGACCAGATGAACCGCCAGGCGCTTGTTACTTATCCCCGTATGATCGGACTCATCGCCCGCAAGGTCGGCATGTCGCGCGCATTCCTCGCAAACGGGGAAGCTGTGGCCGTGACCTACCTGAAAGTGGAACCCAACACCGTCGTCCGGACCAAGACCAGGGAGAAGGACGGCTACGATGCCGTCGTGCTGGGCGTGGGGGCGAAGCAGTGGAAGACGCGCAAGGGCGCCGAACACACGCGTTACCGCATGCAGAAGGAGTTCAAAGTGGATTCCCTGGAGGGATTCGATGCCGGCTCCACCGTGTCCGTGGACGTCCTGCCCGCCGAGAGCCTGGTCACCGTCCAGGGTATTTCCAAGGGAAAGGGCTTCCAGGGCGTGGTGAAGCGTCATGTCTTCCGGGGCGGCCCCCGGACCCATGGATCGCACTTCAAGCGCGAGCCGGGTTCCATCGGTATGCGCACGTCCCCCGGCCGCATCTTCCGCGGGCACCGCATGGCAGGCCACATGGGCCTCGATCATCTGACTCTCAAGCATCGCTCCGTCATCGTGCATGACGCTGCGGAGAGCATCATCGCCGTGAAGGGCCCCGTTCCGGGTCCCAACGGCGCGCACGTCGTTCTCACCCTCGAATCCGCTCCCAACGCGTAACCCATGCAGACGGATCTCTTCTCCGCCACCGGCGCCAAGCTCCAGGCTGTCACGCTGCCTGCATCACTCTTCGAAGCCACGATCAACGAGGGATTGATGCACCAGGCGCTCGTCCGCCAGCAGAGCAACGCCCGCCGCTCCACCGCCCACACCAAGTCGCGCGGCGAGATCGCGGGTTCCACCAAGAAGCTCTTCGCCCAGAAGCACACCGGTCGCGCCCGCCGCGGCCCCGTCCGCGCCGCCAGTCTCCGGGGAGGCGGCAAGGCATTCGGCTCCAAGAAGGACCGCAATTACGAGAAGGACATGCCGCAGAAGATGCGCCATGCCGCCCTGCGGTCGTGCCTCAGTCTCCAGGCCGGGAAGAAGGCGGTGCTGGTCCTGGAGAGCTACCCCGCGACCATCAAGACGAAAGCCGTTGCCGAGCTGCTGGGCAAGCTGCCCGTGGAGCAGGGCCGCCGCATCCTCTTCGTGACCGCCGCCTCGCATGAGGGGCTGCGCCTCTCCGCCCGCAACATCGCCGGCGTGAAGACGGTCACGGCCGCCTACCTCAATCCCGCAGACGTCCTGGGCTCCCGCCACCTGATCTTCCTGCAGGACGCCATCGGTGTCGCTGAGAAGCTGTTTGGCGGAGCGCAGAAGAAGGAGGAAAAGGACGGAAAGGAGGAAAAGGAGACGAAGAAGACAACGAAGACAAAGAAAACAACGACTGCGAAGAAGACAACGAAGAAACCCGCAGCCAAGAAGACTTCCCCCTCTGCTTCCTAACCTTTCGTCCTTAGTCCTTAGTCCCTCGTCCTCATCCCATGGATCTCTCCCGCGTCATCAAAGGCTCCCCGGTCACCGAGAAGAGCGAACAGCTCAAAGAGCGGCGCGTCTACACGCTCACGGTGGATGCCGCCGCCACGAAGATCGACGTCCGCCAGGCCCTCAAGCGCTTCTTCGATGTCGAGGTGGAGAGCGTCCGCGTGATGCGCGTGCGCCCCAAGACCCGTTCCGTGGGCGCCAACCGTGTCTTCACCAAGCGTCACCGTTCCAAGAAGATGCTCGTGACGCTGCGCCCCAAGAGCAAGGGGATCGACCTCGCCCAGTTCCGTACCGCCGCCTGACCATGCCGATCAAGAAGATGAAACCAACGACCTCCGCCCGCCGCCAGATGTCGGTCGCGGACTTCTCGGACCTCAGCAAGAAGAAGCCCGAAAAGCGGCTGGTGAAGGGGAAGCAGCGCATCTCCGGCCGCGCGAGCAACGGTCGCATCTCCGTGCGCCATCGCGGCGGCGGCCACAAGCGTCTGCAGCGCGATGTCGACTTTAAGCAGATCGACAAGAAGAACATCCCCGCCACGGTGGCCGCCCTCGAGTACGACCCCAACCGCTCCGCGCGCATCGCGCTGCTGCACTACAGTGACGGCGAAAAGCGCTATGTTCTGGCTCCGCAGAATCTGCACATCGGTGATACGGTGGTGGCCGGCGAGCGCACCAAGGTGAAGACGGGCAACCGCATGCAGCTCCAGTACATCCCCGTGGGATACAAGGTATTCAACATCGAGATGAATCCCGGCCAGGGCGGCAAGATCGTCCGCAGCGCGGGTACCGCCGCCACGCTGGTGGGCATCGACGGCGCCTTCGCCATCATCCAGTTGCCCTCCAGCGAGATGCGCAAGATCCGCAAGGAGTGCGCAGCCACCATCGGCACGGTCAGCAATCCCGAGCACAACCTGATCACGATCGGCAAGGCGGGGCGCGTGCGATGGATGGGCCGGCGCCCGCAGGTGCTGGGCATCGCCATGAACGCCGTGGACCACCCGCACGGAGGAGGGGAAGGCCACTCGTCCATCGGATTGAAGGCTCCCAAGACGCCCTGGGGCAAGAAGGCCTTCGGCGTGAAGACCCGCAAGCGCAAGAAGCGCAGCTCCGACCTCATCATCCGCCGCCGTATCAAGAAGAAGAGATAGTCCACCGTAGTAAAGACATTCCGTCGGAACGTCTCTACCGACCTCTCACCCGCCTCCCGCTTTCCACCCACCCCTCCCATGCCACGCTCCCTCAAGAAAGGCCCCTACGTCGATCCGAAGCTCCTTCGGAAGGTGATGCGCATGGTCGACGGCGGCGAGAAGAAGATCATCAAGACCTGGGCGCGCGACTCCGACATCCCGCCGGAGTTCGTCGGCTTCACCTTCGCCGTCCACAATGGCAAGGAGTTCCTTCCCGTCTACGTCACCGAGCAGATGGTCGGCCACAAGCTGGGCGAGTTCTCCTGGACCACCAAGTTCAAGGGGCACGGCGGCAAGATGGCCGAGTCCCAGGCCAAAGGCGCCGCACAAGCTTCCAAGTAATCCCTCTCCACCTCCCCCATGAAAGCGCATCTCCGTTCCGCCCGCATCGCTCCCAAGAAGGCCAACGTCATCGCCACGATGGTCCGGGGCATGCCCGTGCCCGGCGCGCTGGAGGCGCTGCGCTCCACCCACAAGAAGGGCGCGCGCATGGTGGAGCAGCTGCTGCGGTCTGCGGTGGCCAACGCCGAACACAACGACCGCCAGGATCCGTCGCGCCTGGTCGTGAAGTCCATCGTCGTCAACCAGGGGGCGGGACTGCGCCGCGGCGTTCCGATGGCGCGCGGCCGCATGCGTCCCATGACCAAGTTCCTCAGCCACATCTCCCTGACGCTGGGGATCGCCGACAACGGGGATGCGCCGCCCGCTCCGCCACGGAAGGCTGCCGCCCGCACTCCGTCCGCCCCGGGCGCCGCGAAAAAGAAGACCGCGTCGCCTTCCCAAGCGAAGAAGAATGCTGTACAAAAGACCGCACCGAAGGCGAAGCCGTCTTCCTCTTCTTCGTCTGCTTCCACTCCCTCCTAAGCTCATGGGTCAGAAAGTGAACGCCAACGGCCTGCGCATCGGAATCACGCATTCCTGGAACTCCACGTGGTTCGCGCGCGGGCGCAAGTACCGCGACCTGTTCGTGCAGGATCAGCGCATCCGCCGCTACCTCCTGCAGAAGCTCAAGGATGCCGGCATCAGCGAAATCCTCATCGAGCGGGGGAAGAAGACGCACGTCACCATCGTCTCGTCCAAGCCCGGCGTCATCATCGGCAAGCAGGGCGCAGCCATCGATGACCTGCGTGCCGGATTGGAGCGCGCGTTCGGCGGGTCCTTTGAAGTGGATATCCAGGAGCTGCGCAATCCCGACGCGGACGCGCACGTCATCGCCGAGACCATCCAGGGGCAGATCGAGCGGCGCATGCCCTACCGGCGCGCGTGCAAGATGGCGATGGAGAAAGCCGTCCAAGCCGGCGCCCAGGGCGTAAAGATCACGATCGGCGGCCGCCTCAACGGCGCAGAGATTGCCCGCACGGACCTCTTCAAGGAAGGCAACATCCCCCTGCAGACCCTCCGAGCGAACATCCAGTTCGCCCGCCGCCACGCCGTCACGAAGTTCGGCACCATCGGCATCCAGGTGTGGGTCTACAAGGGCATGGTGTTCAAGAACGTCCAGCAGATGCAGTCCTCCGCTCTCACCCCGACTGCTTCCTGATTGCTTCCATTCCCGCGGGTCGAAGACCTGCTCTGATTCCTCTCTCCCATGTTAGAACCTGCCAAGCTCAAGCACCGGAAAGTCCATCGCAACCGCGGCGCGTTGCGTGGCAAGGCGACGCGCGGCACGCAGCTGGCGTTCGGCTCCATCGGGCTGAAGGTCACGGAGAGCGGCGAGGTGACCGCCCGCCAGATCGAGGCGGCCCGCCGCGCCATGACCCACTCCGTCCAGCGCGGCGGCAAGATCTGGATTCGCGTCTTCCCCCACACGCCCGTCTCGAAGAAAGCCGCGGAGGTGCCGATGGGCGCCGGCAAGGGGTCGCTGGAGTACTACGGCCAGACCATCAACGCCGGCACCGTTCTCTTCGAGATGGACGGGCTGCCGGAAGCCGCCGCCCGCGAGGCGTTGCGCCTGGCAGGACACAAGCTGCCGTTGAAGACGAAAGTCATTACTTCCCTCTCCCTCGCTTCCTGATCATGGCTCTCCACGCTTCCGCCACCGAGCTCCGCAAGATGCAGATTCCCGAACTCCGCAAGGAGATCGAGCGCCGGCGCCTGGAACTGGCGAAAGATCGCTTGGGCATCTCCATGCGCAGCCTGAAAGATACCGCCCGCTACCGGCGCGCGAAGCGTGACCTGGCGCGCATGTGCACGGTGCTGACGCAGCTGGAGGCCGGATCGCAGTCCGGGTTGAAAACATCCGCATCTCCCACTACAGTACCCGCCCCCGCACGCCGTACGGCCTAGCGGCATTCCCTTTTCTTCCGCCTCATGCTCACGAAGCTCGGCACCATCACGTCGGCAGCCTCGCAGGACACCGTCACCGTCACGGTGCACCGCGCGGTCATGCACAAGCTCTACAAGAAGAGCTTCCGCAAGAGCAAGAAGTTCCTCGCAGACTGCAAGGGGGTGGAGGACCTGATGGTAGGGGATGAAGTGCGCATCGAAGAGTGTCGTCCGCTCAGCAAGCGCAAGCACTTCCGCGTCACGGAGGTGGTCAAGCGCGTCCCCCGCGTGAGTGAGATGATAGATGATACCCCCGCATCCGCATGATCCAGCAGCAGACCTACCTCACCGTAGCCGACAACACCGGCGCCAAGCAGGCGATGTGCATCCGCGTTCTGGGGGGCACCCGTCGCCGCTACGCCCGCATTGGGGACGTCGTCATCGTCTCGGTGAAGGAAGCCGCGCCCCGCGGCACCGTGAAGAAGAAGTCGGTGGAGCGCGCCGTGATCGTGCGCAGCCGCGCGATGACCCGCCGCAAGGACGGATCGGGGATCCGCTTCGACGACAACGCCTGCGTCATCATCCAGAAGGACGGCATGCCCAAGGGCACGCGCGTCTTCGGCCCCGTCGCCCGCGAACTGCGCGCCCGCGGCTACCAGAAAATTATCTCCCAAGCCCCCGACGTCCTATGAAGATCCGCACCGGCGACACCGTCGTCATCATCAGCGGCAAGGACAAGGGGAAGCAGGGCACCGTCCTGCGAGTCTTCCCCGCCAAGAACCGCGTCATCGTGGAGGGGGCCAACATGCGTATCCGCCACATCAAGAAGACGCCCCAGCAGGCAGGACAGCGCATCAGCTACGAAGCCAGCCTGCATGCCTCCAACGTCATGGTGATCGACCCGAAGACGAAGAAGCCCACGCGCATCGGGTTCCGGACCGATGCCAAGGGCCGCAAGATCCGCATTGCGAAGAAGAGCGGCGAGGAGATCAAGGGCGCGGCGGTGACGAAGAAGGCCAAGACGCCAAAGAAGACAACGACGACTGCGACCGCAGCCGGTGAAACACCCGCCAAGAGCGAGGGCAAGAAGAACGCAGTCGTCCCGACCAAACAGCCCTTCTGGAAGCGCGGCTCCAAGACGGAGGGGGGAGGAGAGGGGGCCGCCGCCGACAAGCCTTCCGACGCCAAAGCCATGCCTTCCGCACATCGTTCCCAAGGTGGATAATCATGTCCTACGTCACTCTCCATGACCGGCTGCGCGGCCCCATCCTCCGGGAACTCCAGGAGGAGCTGCAGATGAAGAACGTCCACGCACTTCCCCGCGTCGAGAAAGTCGTCGTGAACGTCGGCATCAACCGCACGCACATGGAGGGGAAGGAGATGATCGAATTCGTAACCAGGACGCTCGAAACCATCACCGGGCAGAAGCCCGTCCTGCGCAAGAGCCGCAAGGCCATCTCCAACTTCAAGATCCGCGAGGGGCAGGTGGTGGGCGCCATGGTGACGCTCCGGGGTCGCCGCATGGAGGAGTTCCTCGACCGGCTGGTGAGCTACGTCCTTCCCCGCATCCGCGATTTCCGGGGACTGCCCACCAAACTCGACGGCCACGGCAACTACGCCCTGGGCCTGCGGGATCAGACCGTCTTCCCGGAGGTGCCCGCCGGCGATATCCAGAAGATCTTCGGTCTCCAGATCCAGATCTCGACGACCGCGCAGACCGATGACGCCGCCCGCCTCCTCCTGAAGAAGATCGGCCTTCCCTTCCGTCCCGACCGCAAAGAGGCGGCGGCAACTGCTTGACCTTCCCCCTTTCCTTCCCGACAATCCCCCCGCCCATGGCTCGCAAAGCGCTCCTCAACCGGCAGCAGAAGAACCTCCAGGACTTCCTGAAGGCAAAGGCCGCGGGCACGGATCCGAAGTTCCCCACGCGCGTGTACAACCGCTGCGGACTGTGCGGACGCCGCCACGGGTTCATCCGCTTCTTCGGCATCTGCCGCATCTGCTTCCGGGAACTGGCATCCAACGGGGAAATCCCCGGGGTGACGAAATCTTCGTGGTGATCGCCGGAGACGCAACAGGTTGCGTCTCTACCCCCCCCATCCGTTTTTCCTCTCCTCCTCTCGCTCTTCTCCTCCTCTCCTCTTCCCGTCATGACCTTCGTCAACGACCCCATCGGCGATCTCCTCACCCGGATGCGCAATGCGCAGGCCGTGCGGAAGGGGAGCTGCACCGCCCCCTGGTCGAAGATCAAGCAGGATCTCTGCGAGCTGCTGGTGGCCGAGGGCTGGCTGGCGAAGGCGGAAGTGCTGGGGGAAGCGCCCAAGCAGAGCATCCGCGTGACGTTCCATCCGGACAAGAAGCTCAGTCTCCGGCGGGTCAGCCGCCCCGGCCGGCGCGTCTATGCCGCGGCAGCCGATCTCCGGCCCGTGCAGCGCGGCTATGGCATCGCCATCCTCACCACCAGCCAGGGTCTCGTGACCGACGCCGTCGCGCGACAGCGCACCATCGGCGGTGAAGTTCTCTGTACTGTTTCTTAATCACTCATGTCTCGCATTGGTACCAAGCTCGTGGCTCTTCCCTCCGGCGTGACCGTCGCGGTCTCCGGCTCCGTCGTGACGGTGACCGGTCCCAAGGGCGAGCTGACCTACGCGCTCCTGCCCGAGGTGCAGCTGGAGGTGGCGGATGGTTCCGTGAAAGTGGCGCGCAAGAATGACTCCAAGGATGCGCGCGCCCGCCACGGCCTCACCCGCGCCATCGTCGCCAACATGGTGACCGGCGTCTCGCAGGGGTACGAGAAGCAGATCGAGATCATCGGCGTGGGCTACAAGGCCGCCATCAAAGGACCGCGCCTGCTGCAGCTGAATCTCGGCTTCAGCCACCCCATCGACTTCGCCATCCCCGAGGGGATCGAGATCGCGCAGGATGATCGCAACAAGAACATCCTGATGATCCGCGGCATCGACAAGCACCTGGTCGGCCTCGTCGCCGCGCAGATCCGCGAACTCCGCCCGCCAGAGCCGTACAAGGGCAAGGGGATCCGCTACGTCGGCGAGCAGATCCGCCGCAAGGTCGGCAAGGCCGCCGGCAAGACTTCCTGATTCTTCCTCTCGCTTCTCTCCCGCATGACTCCCTCCAAGACTGCTCTCCGGCTCGCGCGCAAGCGCCGCATCCGCGCCACCGTTCGCGGCACGGCCGAGCGTCCCCGCCTCGCGGTGCACCGCTCGCTGCTGCAGCTGTCCGCCCAGCTCATCGATGATGACGCCGGCCGCACGCTCTGCAGCGCTTCCAGCAAGGAGGCCAAGGCGAAGCCCACCGTGGACGGCGCGAAGAAAGTGGGGGAGCTGATCGCGAAGAAGGCCAAGGATGCCGGCATCACGACCATCGTCTTCGACCGCGCCGGATACAAGTACCACGGTCGCATCCGTTCCCTCGCCGACGCCGCCCGCGCAGGCGGCCTCCAGTTCTGACTTTCATTTTTCATTTTCCATTTCGCATTTCTCATTTCCCTCCCATGCCTGCTCCCCGTTCCGATCGCCGTTCCTCCGACCGCCGTGGCGGCCGCGGCAAGCGCGAGCCGTCCGAGTTCACGGAGACGACGCTGTCGGTCGACCGCGTCACGCGCGTGGTGAAGGGCGGGCGCCGCATGCGCTTCCGCGCCGTGGTGGTGGTGGGCAACCGCAAGGGGAAGGTGGGGCTGGGGACCGGCAAGGCCAACGAGGTCCAGGCCGCCGTGCAGAAGGCCGTGAAGGCGGCTCGCCGCGCCATGATCACCGTGCCGCTCAAGGACGGCACCATCCCCCACGAGGTCGACGTGAAGTTCAAGGCGGCCAAGCTGCGCCTCCTGCCCGCGTCCGAAGGAACCGGCATCATCGCCGGCGGCGCGCTGCGTGTCATCTTCGACCATGCCGGCGTGCGCAATGTGCTCAGCAAGCGCTTCGGCACGGGGAACAAGCTGGTCAACGCCCAAGCCACTTTCCGCGCGCTCGAGAAGCTCAAGCCCGTTCAGGGAGCTCCGGCCGCGACCGGGACGCAGGAAGCGACGGAAGACGAGGAGGACATCGAGGCCGACGTGTCCGCGCCGCAGGTGGTGGAAGTCAGCAAGGAGGACGTGTCGGAGGAGGGGACGCTGAAGAAGAAGGACTGAGGACGAATGACAAATTTCCAATGACAAATGTCAAACCTTGCTGATGTTGTTGGCTCTTTGACATTTGACATTTGCCCTTTGACAGTCGTCCGTCATTTCTCATTTCTCATTTCTCATTTTGCATTTAGCATATTCCCATGCGTACCGCACTTCTCATCATCGCGCAGGAAGGGTATCAGGACAGAGAATTGGATGGAACACGGAAGGGTTTGATGGATGCCGGCTTCGCCATCGCATTGGCGAGTACCCAGGCGGGAACGTGCACGGGGAAGTATGGCGGTTCGGAAGAAGCGACGGTGGCGCTGCGGGATGTCCGCGTCGATGATTACGACCGGATCGCGTTCATCGGCGGGCCGGGAGCGCACGCGTTGGTGGACGATGCGGATGCCCTGCGGATCGCCCGCGCGGCGGCGGCCTCGGGGCGGCCCTTCGGCGCCATCTGCATTGCGCCCACGATTTTGGCAGCCGCCGGGGTGCTGCAAGGGAAGCGGGCGACCGTCTGGGACGACGGGCAGGGAACGCAGATCCGGCAAATCGAGCGATCCGGTGCGGAATTCGTGGAACAATCGGTCGTGACGGACGGGCTGCTCGTGACGGGCAACGGACCGGATGCTGCGGCGGAGTTCGGGAAGAGAGTAGCCGCGATGGGGGGAGAAAATCCCTTGTGAATTCGCCGCGCAATCCCTACCATAGCGGCCCGGCCATCACGCATGGTCGTTTGGCGTCTTTTCCTTCGTACCCCATGCTGCACACTCTCCGACCCGCCACCGGTTCCCGTCGCAAGGCCAAGCGCGTCGCGCGCGGCAACAGCGGCAAGGGCGGCACCACCGCCGGCCGCGGCACCAAAGGCCAGCAGTCGCGCACCGGCAAGGGGCGCAAGTTCGGGTTCGAGGGCGGACAGACCCCCCTCATCCGCCGCCAGCCCAAGCTGGGCGGATTCCGCAATCCGCGCAAGGTGGAGTATGACGCGCTGAACCTCGCCACGCTGGAGCGTTCGCTGGAAGCCGGTTCCTATGTGTTGGCCGATCTCGTCGACCGCCGCATCGTCCGCCGGAACCGCAAGGTGAAGATTCTGGGGGTCGGTTCCCTCACCAAGAAGATCAACATCGAGGCGCACGCCGCGTCGAAAACCGCGAAGAAGGCCATTGCCGATGCCGGCGGCACGCTCACGATTGTCCGCAGTTGAGCCTTGTTGTACGTTGCCAACAGCCACTCGCTACTAGCCACTAGCCATTCCCATGTTCTCCTACTTCCGACAGATCTGGCGCACCCGGGACCTGCGTCGCCGCATCGTCCTGACGATCGGATTGCTCCTTCTCTACCGCGTCGTCGCGCACCTGCCCGTGCCGGGCACCGATCCGTTCGCCCTCTCCCAGTTCCTCGACAGCCGCGCATCGGGCGGGCTGCTGGGGGTCTTCGCCGCGCTCACCGGCGGCGCCGTCGATAACTTCTCCATCGTGATGCTGGGCCTCTCGCCCTACATCAACGCGTCGATCATCATGCAGCTGTGCACCGTCATCTTCCCCAAACTGGAGGCGCTCAGCAAGGAGGGGCAGCAGGGGCAGCAGCAGATCAACCGCTACACGCGCTGGCTCTCGCTGCCGCTGGCCTTCGTGCAGAGCTACGGATTCCTCATCCTGCTCTCGCGCGGCGGCGTCAGCCTGGTGGACACGTCCTTCCCCGGCGTGCTCCTGCCCATGCTCTTCGTGACGGCAGGCTCCGTCTTCCTGATGTGGCTGGGCGAGCTGATCACGGAGAAGGGGATCGGCAACGGCATCTCGCTGCTCATCTTCACCGGCATCGTCGCCAACATCCCCGCGCAGGTCAGCGCCATGATCCTCACGGGCCAGAGCCAGCAGGGCGCCTTCGTCCTCTTCGCGCTCGTCGCGCTCGCCACGCTGGTCGCCGTCGTCCTCTTCACCGACGCGCACCGCCTCATCCCCATCACCTACGCCAATCAGGGGGCCGGACGCGGGGTGCAGGGCGGCATTCCCATCCGCCTCAACCAGGCGGGCATGATCCCGATCATCTTCGCCGTCTCCCTCATCACCATGCCGGCCATCGTCGCGCAGTTCCTCCAGACCGCTCCCCGCTTCCAGGGGCTCGTCTCCGTCATCAATACCTACTTCAACGCGCAGAATCCCGGCTGGGCCTACATCATCGTCTACTTCCTGCTGGTCCTGGCCTTCACGTACTTCTACGTGTCGGTCACCTTCAAGCCCAAGGAGATCGCGGAGACCATCCAGAAGCGCGGCGGCTTCGTGCCCGGGCTGCGTCCCGGCCAACAGACGGCCTCCATGCTGGAGCGCACCAGCAGCCGGCTCAACCTGTGGGGCGGCTCCTTCCTCGGCCTCGTGGCCATCATCCCGCTGATCTTCACGAAGTACTCCACCCTCAACGCCAACGACCTGCTCATCTCCGGCTCCGGCCTCATCATCGTCGTCGGCGTCGTCATGGAGTTGATTCGCCAGGTGAACGCGCAGATGCTCGCGCATGACTATGACAAGCTTGTGTAATGCAGAGGGTGCATTGCACGGATTTTCTTTTGAGCACTATGAGTGAATTGCAGATTACCAAGGGTGGAGACGACTATTGCGGCCCCTGCGGTTTGCGCAGCGAGGGGGGGTGTCTCGTGGAGCTGTTCACACATGATCCGGAGCAACAAGCAAACGGTACGAACGGAACACGCTATTGGGCAGTTCGTTTTTGGAAAGGGATTGTCGATCTGGTCGGGCGTAACGGTCAGCCTGCTACCGTGGCGAGGCCGAGTGGGTTTCAGGGGAAAGTGCATCATCAGCAACATGGCGGCTGCCCTGTGCGAATGGATCTGTTAGGCGGGCGCATTCCTGAAAATGGCAAGGGGGAAGTGACGCCGGGTGAGATGGTTGAATCGGCAGATTCTGGTTCTGGAACATGACAAGCTGGCTGAAAAAAGGGCCGGATCTATCCGCAATTACTTTGGAATTTGATTTGCTATCGGAAGGAGAGCAGATGGTTGCTGCGAAGATGTCAGCAATGCTTCGGAATTTGGCGGAACGAATACGTGGAATATTGAGGGGGAAAAATCAGAAGGCGGATGTTTCTACGCACGATGCGGATGGTATCGGGATGTGTTGCACCATTTTTATCGTAAGTGCAGATGGGGAGCATACACTGATGGATAGGCCTCCATGGCAACAAAAACAAGCGGGTTAGGGAGCCGCCGTGATTGAAATTGCCGGTGCATAGATGGAGTACCGTGAGGGCGTTCGATCGCCGTTTGCACTTCCCACGGCCTCCGCTATGCTCTGCGGGCTATGGATCTTGTCTTATTTGGCATTCAAGGATCGGGGAAGGGCACGCAGGCCCGGCGGCTTGCTGAGGAGAAGGGGTACGTCATCTTCGAGGCGGGCGGGGAGCTGCGGCGGATCGCCGCGTCCGGGACGCCGCTGGGCGAGCAGGTGAAGGGCTTCATCGATCAGGGCAATCTCGTTCCCTTCGAGATCATCATGGAGGTCGTCCGGAGCTTCGTGGAGGAACTCAACGGAGACGGCAAGCAGATTCTCTTCGACGGCATCCCCCGCGACATGGACCAGCGCGAGGCGTTCGTCGCCATGATGGACGCGCTGAAGCGCGACTACCTGTGCGTGCACATCACGGTCAACGAAGAGGAGGCGGTGCAGCGCATCCTGGGGCGGGCCAAGGAGCAGGGGAGGGCCGATGACGCCAGCGAGGAGACCATCCGCCGCCGCATGGCGCTCTTCCACGAGAAGACGGAGCCGGTCATCCGCGCGTTCGAAGCCGAGGACAGGGTGGTGGAGGTCGACGGCGAGGGGAGCATGGAGGAGGTGTTTGAGAGGATTTTGCTGGCGATTGGTTAACGAATGGATAATTGATAATGAATAATGGATAATGACTTGTAGAAAGAGAATGAAGAAGATCATTGTCCATTATCAATTGTCCATTATCCATTGCTTTCGTGTCTTCCATCCAAACCTTCTCCCCGGCTCAGATCGAATCCTTCCGGAAGGGCGGGAAGATCTTGCGCGCATGCCTGGAGATGCTGCGGAGCGCGGTGGCGGTCGGCGTGACCACGGGGGCGCTCGATGCGTTGGCCGAGTCGTTCATCCGCGAGCGGGGCGGCGAGCCGGCGTTCCAGGGGTACGGCGGCTTTCCGGCGACTCTCTGCACGTCGGTCAATGAGGAGTGCGTACACGGATTGCCGGGAGCGCGGAAATTGGCGGAGGGCGATATCGTCTCCCTGGACTGCGGGGTCCGCTTCGAAGGACTCGTGACCGACGCCTGCATCACGGTGCCGGTGGGCCGGATCAGCCCGGAGGCGGCGCACCTGCTGGAGGTCACGCAGCAGGCGCTCGACCGGGCGGTGGAGGTGCTGCGGGCGGGCATCCGCGTGGGCGATCTCTCCCACGCCATCGGAGAGGTGGTGCGCCGGGGCGCGTGCACGGTCGTCAAGCCGCTCACCGGCCACGGCCTGGGCGCCAGCGTCCACCACCCGCCGGACATTCCCAACGTCGGCAAGCGGGGGACGGGACCGGTGCTCCCGGCGGGAACGGTCATCGCGGTGGAGCCCATCGTGTCGATCGCCGACGACGATGTGCGCATGCTGGCGGACGGCTGGACCCTGGTCACGAAGAATGGATCGCTCTGCGCCCACGCGGAGCACACGCTCCTGGTGACGGAAGGGGGGTGCGCGGTGATCGCCTAGGGACTTTCACAACATTTTTATAATTATGCAATGGATTTTTCCCATTCTTGCGGGATTTCCGAAGAATGGGCTTGCTGTCGATACGATCGCTCGGTAGGATGCGGCGGCTTTTGCGGTCCATTTCCCTTTTTTTGCGACTGTGCCGAAGGACGTCATCGAGCTCATCGGCATCGTGGAAGAGACCTTCCCGAATGCGACGTTCCAGGTCAAGATCATCAGTCCGCAAGCCAAGGATCATGTACTGCTCTGCCACCTTGCCGGCCGGATGCGCGTGCACCGCGTACGCATCCTGCCCGGGGACAGGGTCCGTATCGAAATGACGCCGTACGATTTGCAGAAAGGACGCATCACCTACCGGTTCCGCTCCGATCAGAAATTCGACGATGAGGGGAACCCCGTCTACCCGTCCGCCCCTTCCGATTCCTCCTCCCGCTCATGAAAGTCCGCGCCTCCGTCAAGCCCATCTGCAAGAACTGCCGCATCATCCTGCGGCGGGACGGGCGCGGCGTGCGCCGCGTGCGCGTCGTGTGCCAGAATCCCAAGCACAAGCAGCGACAAGGATAGGAGAGGGGGTAGGGGATAGGTTGTAGGTTGTAGAACTGCTTCCGCCCTCGCGCTCCTCCCTACAGCCCACTCCCCACTCCCCACTCCCCACTCCCCACTCCCCACTCCCTCCAACCTACAACCTACAACCTACTCCCTCCAACCTCGTCTATGGTCCGTATCTCCGGTATCAACCTTCCCGGCTCCAAGCACACCGTCATCGCGCTGACCGCGATCAAGGGGATCGGCCGCCCGCTGGCCGCCCGCATCGTGGAGGAGCTCAAGATCGATCCCGCCCTGCCCGCCGACAAGCTGACCGAGGAGCAGGAGGCCCGTCTGCGTGCCCGCGTGGAGCAGGAGCTGACGGAGGGCGAACTCGGCCGCAAGACGATGCTGGACGTGAAGCGCCTGCAGGACATCGGCACGTGGCGCGGCATGCGTCACCGGCGCAAGTTGCCGGTCCGCGGCCAGACCTCCCGCCGCAATGCCCGCACGAAGCGCGGCAAGAAGAAGACCGGACTCTCCGGCCGCACGACCCTGACCAAGACCTGATCGTTCCCTCTTCTCCTCTTCTCGTACCTCTCCTCCTCTCCTCCTCTCCTCCTCTCCATGGCCACCAAAGCCGCCACCAAAGTCCGCAAGAAGAAGATCAAGCGCACCGTGAAGCAGGCCCGCGCCTGCATCCACGCCGGCGAGAACAACACGATCGTGACGCTCACGGATCCGGAGGGCAACGTGCTCGCGTGGGCCAGCTCCGGCTCCTCGGGCTTCGCGGGCTCCCGCAAGTCCACGCCCTACTCGGCCAAAGTGGCCGCGGAGAACGCGGTGCAGAAGGCGGCGTCCTTCGGCATAGAGTCCGTGCATGTGGAGGTGAAGGGCATCGGCCCCGGCCGCGAGCAGGCCATCCGCGGACTGCAGGGAGCCGGCCTCAACCTCGACGCGATCATCGACGTGACGCCCATCCCCCACGGCGGCTGCCGCCCGCCGAGGCGACGCAGAGTGTAATGACCAAGCACCAATGACCAAGCACGACGTACGAAGCAACGAAAGAACGAGATACCCAGTAACGAGGAACCAGACCCCTTCCCTCGTCCCACCACCTACTCCCTCCTCCCTACTCCCTCGATGAAGTACACCGGTCCCAAAGCACGGCGCGTCCGCCGTCACGGCGTCAACCTCTACGGCGCGGACAAGTACGACAAGATTTTGCAGCGCAAGCCGTACGGTCCCGGCAAGGGGCCCAAGACGCGCGCGGGCCGCGACTCCGAGTATGCCAAGCAGCTCAAGGAGAAGCAGAAGGCACGCGACATGTACGGTCTGTCCGAGAAGCAATTCCGCCGCCTCTACGACGAGGCTATCAAAGCCAAGGGCCAGACGGGCGACACCATGAAGCGCCTGCTGGAGCAGCGGCTGGATAACGCCATCTACCGCGCAGGCTTCGCCGTCACGCGCCTGCAGTCGCGGCAGTTCGCCGGACACGGCCTCTTCCTCGTCGACGGCCGCAGGGTGACGTCCCCTTCCTACCGGCTCAAGCCCGGTCAGGTGCTCTCCGTGCGCCCCCGCGCCAAGGATTCTCCCGTGTTCGCCGCCATCCGCGAGCGCAATGCCAAGTACCGCGCGCCCAAGTGGCTCAGCGTCGATGCCGGCGCCCTGAAGGTCGAGATCACGGCTCTGCCGGATGCCGCCGATGCCGAGCAGGCCGTGGATATGCGCCAGATCGTCGAGTTCTACTCCCGCAACTAATCGTTCTTTTCCTCCGGGCGCACCGGCGCCCGTTTTCCGTCCCCTCCCACCCTTCCCCTATGCACATCATTCAGGAAGAAATCGGTCTGCCCGTCTTCAGCTCCGCCAAGGGCACCAAGGGTGACGATGCCCACGTCGTCTTCACCATCGCTCCGCTGCCCCCCGGATTCGGCATGACCCTGGGCAACGCGCTCCGTCGCGTGCTCCTCTCCAGCCTCCCCGGCGCCGCCGTGACGTCGCTGCGCATCGATGGCGTCCAGCACGAGTACACCACGGTGAAGGGCGTCACGGAGTCGGTGGTCGACATCATGCTCAACCTCAAGCAGCTCAAGCTTCGCAAGCACAGCTCCGACACGGAGACCGTTTCCCTGGAAGTGAAGGGTCCCAAGCAGGTGACCGCCGCGGACCTGAAAGTCAGTTCCGACATCGAGGTCCTCAATCCCGATCTGCCGCTGTTCACCGTGGAGAAGGGCGGATCGGTCTCCCTGCAGATCACGGTGGAGAAGGGCGTGGGCTACGCGCCCGCGTCCGAGCGCAACAAGAAGCACCACGAGCCGGGCCTCATCTACGTCGATGCGGTCTTCAGTCCCGTCGAGCGCGTCCGCTACGAGGTGGAGTCCGCCCGTATCGGCCAGCGCACCGATCTCGACAAGCTGGTGCTGGAGGTGCTGACCAACGGATCGCTCACCGCCGAGGAAGCGGTGCAGTTTGCCTCCCAGCTCCTGCAGAGCTACTTCCAGTACTTCGGATCCGACCAGAAGACGGTGGAGCCGGAGTTCATGGCGGATTTCTCCCGCGCGGTCCCGGCGCCCACGGGCGACGATACGGGTGGCGCGAGCGGCGCGCAGCCCGCCAAGGAGAGCTACACCCCCATCGAAATCCTGAACCTCTCGCCCCGCACGTTGAACTCGCTCATCAACGCCGGCGTCGGCTCCATCGAGCAGCTCACCAAGTGCACGGAGTCGATGCTCAGCAATTTCCGCGGATTCGGCGCCAAGGCCCTTGATGAAGTGAAGGATACCCTGGCGACCCGTGGCCTCACGCTTGCGGAAGAGGGCGAAGAATAGTATCCTCGCGGCCCCTTTTTCGTCCGGTCCTCCTTGTCCACCGTAGATCCGCCGCAGCGGACGACGGTGGATCCTCCTCTCCTCCTCTCGTCTCTCTCCTCTTCTCCTCAATGCGTCACCAGCGCAACCGCCTCCGGCTCAACCACAAACCCGACCATGCCAAGGCCGTGGAGCGCAACATCGTGACGTCGCTGCTGCTGTACGAATCCATCCGCACCACGAAGAAGCGCGCGCTGGTGGTCCGGCCGATAATCGACCGGCTCATCACGACGGCGAAGACGAAGGAACCGCACATCGCGATCCGCTCCATCAACCGCGTCGTGACGGACCGCAACGCCAGCCGCAAGCTGATGGAAGTGCTTCGCGAGCGGTACGCCTCCCGCCCCTCCGGCTTCACCACGCTCACGGCGGTGGGCAGTCGCAAGGGCGACGGCGCGCAGGTGGTTGATTTCTCCCTCGTGGACGCCGTGATCGCGACGCCGGCCGCTCCGGAGAAGAAGGAGAAGAAAGCATCCGCACCGAAGGCCGCTCCCAAGAAGACCGCGACTGCCAAGGACAATGCCTCCCCTGAAAAAGCTTCTTCCTGAAGTACTCCTTCGCTTCCTTCGCTTCTTTTCCCTCCTCAGCTTCCGTGAAGACCTCCACCCTCCCCCCGTCGGCTCCCGCCTGGCACGTCATCGACGCAGCCGGCCAGTCGCTGGGCAAGGTGGCCGTGAAGGCGGCGACCGTCCTGCGCGGCAAGCACAAGGCGACGTTCTCTCCCCACCAACTCTGCGGTGATCACGTCATCGTCATCAACGCCGCCCGGATCGCCCTGCCTCCCAAGAAGGGGATGCGCAAGGTCTATCACCGTCACACCGGCTTCCCCGGCAACATGAAGCACGCCACCCTGGAGCAGATGATGGAGAAGAAGCCGACCTTCGCCATCGAAAACGCCGTCAAGGGCATGCTGGACGATAACCGCCTGCGCCGCGAGATGCTCAAGCGCCTGCACGTCTTCGCCGATGGCGAGCACCCCTACGCCGCCCAGAAGCCTTCCCCTCTGCCCCTCTCCCGCTCCTAAGCCATGGATTCCAAGCGTTCCTACTTCTACGGTGTCGGCAAACGCAAGAGCGCCATCGCGCGCGTCCGCCTCTTCGAGAGCGGGTCCGGCGAGGCGACCGTCAACGGCATGCCCATGAAGAAGTACTTCGCCGGCACGCAGATCGAGAACGCCGTCGCGCCCCTCGCGCTGGTGGGATCGCCCAAGGAGTATGACGTGGAGGTGCAGGTGATGGGCGGCGGCAAGTCCGCCCAGAGCGACGCCATGCGCCACGGCATCAGCCGCGCGCTGCTGCTGCTCAATCCCGACCACCGCCACCAGCTCAAGCAGGCCGGCTTCCTCCGCCGCGACAGCCGCATCAAGGAGCGCAAGAAGCCGGGTCTCCACCGCGCCCGCCGAGCTCCTCAATTCTCGAAGCGCTAATATTCCCTCGCAGACCCTGCGCGACCTGGGCGAAGCGAGGGGGGTCGAAGGGCGCAGTTCAGCAAGCGTTAAGAGGATTCCTTCTGTTGGATGGTTTGTCCTTTCTTTGGAGCGCGCAAAGAAAGGACCAAAGAAAGCGCGCCGCCGGCACTCATTCTGTGATGCGTATTGGTCATTTGAAAGTTGGCGAGTGTTACTCATTATCTCCCAGCTTTCCCATCATCCCAATCGCATCAGTGCAATCAAACAATCGTCGAGCAATCCACGGGTCTCGCGGGCCCCGGGAATGCGAGACTCCTTGAAGGGAAGGTGGGCTTCATGGGAGGAAACCGTCAAGGTTTCCTTCCATGCTTAACTCAGCGCCATCCGCACGTAGTACAGGCTGGCGCCGTCGTCGGTGTCCAGGATGAACTGCGCGTCCAGGGTGGTCAGTTGTACGATGGTCTGGCACATGCGCAGGAGCATCCGGGGCGGCAGGCTGATCCCTGCGTCCAGGCAGGCGGCGCAGAGGCCCGCGGCGTCCTTGGACCGCAGATAGGCCTCGCCCTTGGTCTCCACGATGGTGCAGAGGATATCCTGCACGGTGGTGATGTACTGCTCCACGTAGTGCTCCAGTTGCTCCACCGGCAGTTCCTGCACCTCGGGAACGGCCTCGAGGATGTCGAGGTCCTTGTGGATGGCATGGGCGATGCAGGTTTCGATGGACATAGAGGTGTGTGGAGAGATGTGTGTGTGGGAAATCCAGACAGTATAGCAAAAACAGGCGCTTGCTTCAAGGGGGGCGGTGCGGATCACCACCGCTCTGCGCGGCGGACGGACCGCAGCACGAGCCATGCCGCCGGGAGGATCAGCAGCAGCGTGAGGAGGTACGGAGCGCCGGAAGCAGGCAGCGGCACGGCGCCCGCGTGGACGCCGGGGGCGACGGCTGCGGTGACGGCGGACGGGGGAGCGGGCGCGGCGGGAAGGGCGGCGACAGCGACCGGCGGAGCGGAGGAAGCAGATGGCGCAGAGGAGAGGAGCGGCGCGGAGGAGGGCGGGGGGAGGGGCTGCAGCGGAGCGGCGGCCGTGACCGGGCCCGGGGTGGTGACCGCTTCATGCAGGGCGGAGCCCGCGATCCTCTCGTAGTACGCATCGTAGGCCGGGGCGACGGCGGTGCCGGCGGGCGGGAAGGTGTCGGACCACGCGCCCGGCGACGGAGCCGGATTGGGGAACCACGTGCTCGTGCTCCGCTCGCTGCTCCGGACAATCGTCATGCCGCGGCCTCCCCCTCCTCCTCCGCCGGTATTCCCCCCGCCGCCACCCCCTGCGTGCGCGGACGATGCGCCGGGGAGCACGGGGAGCAGGACGCTCGAGGCAGCGGAAGATGGCTGGGGGAAGAGAGTGGGGAGCGGGAGCGTGGAGGAGGTAGAGGAAGCAGCCTGGGCGAAGAGCGCGGGGAGCGGCGGCAGCGGCGTGAGCGACGGCGCCGAGGATGGAACGAGGGGCGGAGCCTGGGATTCCAGAAAGTCTCCCGGCGTGATGTACGCGGTCAGCGAGCCGCCCACGAGCAAAGCGGTGCAGAGGCCGGTCAGGATGGACCATCGGTACGCGGAGAGCATTCCTTGTATGATACCACAAATACCGATGGTAATCTACCTACGGCAGGCTCATGCAGTAGAGGCGGACGCGGCCTCCGTCGCAGGCGACGGGAGCGGCCGGATCGTAGAGCCACAGACTGCCGGTGCCGCTCGCCTGTCCGGAGGGCACCTGGCCGACGGCCTGCGTCCAGTCCCCGCAGAAGGCGGAGGGATCGGCGGCGAGCTTGTTGCCCGTCGCATCGGAACCCGTGAGAACGGGGGTGGGGGACTGGGGAGAGAGGGGAAGACCGTTCTGGTCGTAGTGCAGCGGATGACGGAGGGTGCCGCTCCAGAATTCCTGGGCGTCGAGCGCGACGACCTGCTTGTCCCAGACGTAGCCTGCGTCCGTCAGGCGCATGCGCGCATTGTAGACGGGACCGCTCACCGGAATCCGGTCCCGGGCGTTGGTCTGGCTGTCGGAGAGGATGGCCCGCCAGGTGCCGGGGAATTGTCTGCTATCGGCGGCCTGTTGGCAGAACGCATCCGCTCCCGCAATGCCGCCGATCTCGAGAATGAGCGGAGTGCCGAATGATGTGAACACCATCTGCCCGGGCGTGTGGCACTGCGCATCGCAACCCTCGCCGCCGTCGCAGAGTTCCGGTCCGCCATCCGCCACATGTTGCGTGATGCCGTCCCCGCAGAAGCCGCCGGCAACGGTGCGCAGCGTGCAATCGGCGGGATGACAAATCTGACACGATCCGCCGTAGGGAGCGGCGCACGTGAGGCGGTTGCCAGCGCCCCAGTCGCATTCCTCCCCGATCTCATCGTGGCCGTTGCCGCACACGGAGGTCTGGGTCTGCTGGAAGCAGTAGAGGGCGCTCGCGCTGGCGCAGGATGACGGCACCGCCCCTACCCGGCGCAGCCAGTCGCCATTGGGCGCGCCGGGCACGCCGTCGTCCAGGTCGGACAGATCGTGCGTGTACCCGACGGCAGTCGGCGTCCCCGTCGTGGATGTCCAGTTGCCGCAGAAATCCGCCGCGCTCTCGCCCAGCTTCGTCCCGTCGCTCCGCGACCCCGTCCGGACCGCCCGGATGGTGGAGCAGTCGCCGAATTCATTGCAGACGGGATGGCGCAGCGTGCCGCTCCACAATTCCTCCGCGTTTTCCGCCAGCAGCATGTAGCGCCCCGGTTGCCCCCCGATGGGGCGGGTGGAGTAGACGGGGCCGTTGACCGTGATGCGATCGCGCGCATCGAGGGCGCTGGTGGAGAGCAGCGGAATCCACAAGCCGCCGAAACCCGCCTGGGCAGCGGCTATCTGGCATTGGGTGGAAGGTGAGAAATTCGGAGACAGGCTGAAGCTCTGCGATGTGGCGAAGAGGAAGTGTCCGCCGCATTCGCGCTGCACCTGCAGCAGGGCCGTGAGGAGGAGGATCGCGTCCGCCACGCTCACCGTCCCGTTGCCGTCGGCATCGAACGTCGCATCATTGCTCTGACGCGCAGCCAGCAGGTCCGTCCAGAACGTGATCTTTCCGGGCAGCGTGGGGCAGCCGGTTTCCCCCAGCTGCATCCGTTCCCGGATGAAAGCCGGGCGGTTCCCCGTCACGCTGGCGGTGAGCAGCAGCCGCGCGGACACGGCGAGTACTGCCAGGAGCACCGCGGTGGCGGCGAGAGCGCTGAGGAGTCGGCGTAGGGAGGTCATGCGTCTACGGGGTAGCGGGAGAGCATGAGCGGCGTGAGCAGCAGAACGTCCGCTGTGTCGCCTGTCCCGCTGCAGTTGACGTCCGGAATGGGCGGCGGCGTCTCGCTCCCCAGCCCGTTCCACAGCACGAGTATGTCGTTGTAGCATTCCAGCGTCTCCTCATTGGTCACCGCTTCCGCGCAGTGCGCAGCCATGAACGCGTCCACGACTGCCCCGTGATCGCACAGACAGTCCGCCGAGCACTCGTCGTCGCCCGCCGTGTTGCCGTCGTCGCAGACTTCGCCCGGGTCCAAGGTACCGTTGCCGCACAGCAACTCCGAGGATGCGGAAGATGATACGCTTGCCGTTTCACTCGCAACCGAAGAGACCATGGAAGAAGCCGACGAGGGCGCAACCGATGAGGAATCCGCAACGGACGATATCGCAGAGGTGGACGCAGACGAAGCCGACGATGGGAAGGCGGCCGCACACACCGCGCTGTCCCCGGCGCACACATGGAAGGGACGTCCCTGCAATCCCGGATTACCGTTGGTGCCCGCGCCGCCGTCCACCATCAGGTAATAGAGCTTATCGGGCGCCATCCGCATCTCCGATCCGTCCGTTTCCAGCGTGTGGAGGTAGCCGTAGAGATCCTGCGTCACGTTGCGTTCCCCCTGGCTGAGCCAGAAGCGCCCGTCAAAGAGCGCGCGTCCCGTCTTGCCCGCATCGCGATTTGCGATTTCATTGCCCGAGTACTCGTAGCCCCAGTAGCGCACTTCGGACCAGAGCGCCGGGCCCCCGTGCATCGTCCGCACGTCCAGCCCGGCAGGGAGGGAGGAGGGGGCCAGGTAGAGCACGTGCGCATTGGCGGGCGCCGCCCACCCCGCCGCCACCTCGTCGGCGGTGAAGGAGTGGATGTCCCTGCCGTTTTGCTGTCCGATGACGGTCGCCGGGAAGCGGGCATCCGTTTCCTCGAGCGGGATGAGATCCAGCGACGGGAGCAGGAGGGGGCCGTCCGGCAGCTCCTCCCGTCCACTCCGGGCGCACGCCGCCAGGACCCCGACGATCAGGAGCGTCAGGAGGCGCGCGGAACGGCGGGGGGATGCAGCGATGGTCATGAGTGGGGGGGAATCGCAGATTCATCGTTTATTCTTGCGATTGTCCCTCCGGCGGGCAATCGTTGGCCCTTTTCGAAATTGCGTTCTGTGGTCTGGCATTCCCCGGACAGGGCGTGCTTCATGAACTGCGCACGCGGATCGTCGTGAAGTGGCTGTAGCACGCCGGGGCTTCCGATCCGCCGCTGAAGGGCAGCTTCTCCAGGAAGAGGGTGACAGGGGCATCCGCGGTCGCCTCCAGGATGCGGCGGGCGTTCCCGGCGCCGAGGGTTTCCTCGCGCATCCCGCGCGCGTCGGACGCATTGAAGTACCGGAGCGCTCCGTCCTCCGTCCGGCAGCCCAGGCCGAGCGCGTCCCCCGCCACGTACGCGTTGCCGGCGAGCTGCCGCAGGTAGTCGGGCAGGTCGGCGTTTCCCGTCTCCAGGACGCGGAAGAGGACGTACTCGAATGTCTCACAATTGCGCTCGCAGAAGGGCTCCCGTCGCTCCTCCGTCACGGCGAAACCCCGCACGAAGAAGCTGCCGGAGAAGCCGTTCTCTCCCCGTCCAAAGGTGCCCGCAGGCAATTGCTCCGTGATCGCGATGTCCCCGTCGCCGTCCGGCGGGATCTGTGTTCCCGTCCCGTCCCGCGGTCCGGGCGCAGCCGCGCAGGCGGAGAGGAGCAGCAGAGAGAAGAGGACGGAGAGGGGGGGCAGGCGGTGCATGGCGACGAGTATATCACGCTTCATCCTGCTCGTCTTCGATTTCGCCGACCAGCTCTTCCAGCACGTCTTCCAGGGTGACGAGACCGACGGTCTTCTGTCCGCTGCGCACCACGGCCAGGTGGATGTGCTTGTCCCGGAAGATGGCCAGCAGCCGGTCGCAGCGGGTGGACGCGGGCACCAGGAGCGGCGGCCGCATGATCGCGGAGACGGGTTCGTCGTCCTTGCCCAGGGAGAGCGCTTCCAGAATGTCGTGGCTCAGCACGATGCCGTGGACGGTGTGGCGCGAGGCGCTGAGGACGGGGTAGCGCGAGTAGGTGTGCCGGAACACCTGTTCGGCCGCCCGGCGGATGCTCGCGTTCTCCGAGACGCTGACGACGTCTGTGATCGGCGTCATGATGTCCGCGGCGGTGGTGTCATTCAGCAGGAACGCGCGGTGGATCATCTGTCCCTCGTCACTCTCGATGTGGCCCGCGCGGCGGCCGATGCGGGTCAGCGACCGGATCTGTTCCTCGGTCCCGATGGTGCGCTCGCCCCGCTTGAGCCGGTCGGTTAGCCACCCCAGCGGGACCACGACCGGAAAGAGGACCCACGTGAGCAACCGCAGCAGCGGCGCGATGCGGCGGCTGACCTGCGGCGCGTAGTGCGTGCCCAGCGACTTCGGGATGATCTCCGAGAAGAGGATGGTGGCGAGCGTCAGCAGCGCGGTCACCACCCCGATGGCCACGGAGCCGTACAGTGCCACAGCCTTCTGTCCCACCAGGATCGGCCCCAGGATGTTGATGATGTTCGTGAGGACGACGAGCACGACCAGCGGCCGCGAGAGGCGGGTGGAGAGCGCGTAGAGCGCCCGCGCACCGGATTTTCCCTGCGCAACCATCTCCTCCACTTCCGCGCGCGAGATGCTGAGGATTGCCGCTTCGATGAGCGCCATCAGCCCGGAGAGCACCACGAAGACCACGGCGAGGAGCAGTAGCTCAGCCATGGTGGAGGGAGGGAAGGGGAGGGGGGTCGGGGGTCATGGATGGATGCCCAGTGTAGCAGAGTCGGGCGCACATGTCTGCCGCATGGCTTTGCGCACCTCCGCGGTCAGTCTTGCGATCCATTGTTGCACCTCACATGCGGGAATGTGTTCCAGTACGCGGGCGATAGCGTCATGCAGCTGCAATTGCCAATCACGATGGTCGATTCGTTGGGCATCTTCTCCCATTTGACGAGAGTGTGTCCGTGCGAGCCGGCTAAAGGAGCGCTGTGCAAAGCGGGGCATTTGGTGATAGTGCAGATAATTACGATCCAATACATCAAACACTCGATTGAGAATATGGGCGATATCCATTTTTTCCATGCGCAACGCGTCAGGAATGTGCAGAAGAGCAATTACTGCTTCGCGATGCTGCAAAGCGGCATGAAAGAGTTTCTTCCAGGCTGGATGCTCAAGAGCACGCCCGCCGATAATCTGTTCCGTGAGAACGTGATACGCCCAATTACTGGGGTGCTTGCCGAGAGGCAGGTCCCGGACATGATGCCGTACGACCTCTTCCCATGTATGAAATTGAGGAGAGGCATGCACGAGGTCATTGATGGCGCGATAGTGGGCGAAGCCCCATTGCATCCGAGGATCCTTTGATAGTAAAGAGGCATCAATTTTGGGTTTCCTTGGTAGGAAGCACGGCACAAGCGTGGCGCAGCTCGCCACCAGGTCAGGTTCAGTGTTTTCCCACTGACAGAGCGCCCCACTGATGACATGCGACGCGAAATCCATGGCATGGAGCATTCTCCTGTATTGCGTCGTCGTCAAACATGTTGTTCTGTCGATCAAATGCGGTCGGTGCCTGCGAATCTGCGGATGCGGCCGGGATTGTCCTTGCAGACCATTTTCCTCTTCCTTCTCTGCCAGAGCCCCTGCCCCGCCCCGTCTGGAATGTGTTCCCTCCTTATATCTTTCCACCCATGCCTATGGAGCTCGCACCCTTTGCACCATCATCGCGCGTTATGGCAATCGCGGCGGCGGCCATCCTTCTGGTGGCGCTGCTGGCGGGCAGCCTGTCTTCCTGGTCCGTCACGCCGGCCTCTGCGGCGACGACCATCCTCTATCCCAACGGTCCCGGCGACACTCCCGTCGGACAGGGGATTCCCAATAATAAGGACGGCGAGAATGCCGCCCAGTCCTTCACCGGCGTGCCCGTGGCGGGCCCCGCACGGTGGGCGAACCTGGATGACAGCCCGTCCCACGACGGCGACACCAGTTACGTGGAGACAACCGGCGATGATCACGGAGACCTCTACACGCTGACGAATCCCGCCTTCGCCACGGGGACCGTGATCAATAGCATCCAGCTCTGCGCGGTCATGCGCCGGGCGGATACCGACCAGCGGGGAGGATTCGTCGGCCTCAAGAGTGGCACCACCGAGAGCTGGGGCACGAAGGTGGAGTGGCCGGGGATCGGCAGCGGCAACAATACCCCGTACGCGCAGTACTGCCGGACGTATGCGACGGATCCGCACACCGGAGCCGCCTGGACGAAAGCGGGCGTCGATGCGCTGCAGGTCGGCTTCTTTTCCAACAATGACTCCAACAGCGGGCTGCGCGCCACGCAAATCTTCGTGACGGTCGACTACGGCACGGCCGCGTCCTCCGTCAGCAGCGTCTCGAGCATCAGCAGCGTGTCCTCTCCGGCCAGTCCGGGCAGCGTATCCAGCATGATGAGTAGCCTGTCGAGCATCAGCAGCGTGTCCTCTCCGGGGAGTCCCGGAAGCGTCTCGAGCATCAGCAGCGTCTCGAGTCCAGGCAGTCCCGGCACCACCTCCAGCATGGTCAGCAGCGTGTCGAGCGTGAGCAGCGCGCCGCCCGTGGGCCAGTGCCCGGCCGGCACCCTGATGGCGCACTGGAAGTTTGACGAGGGCTCCGGCACGCAGGCGCAGAATGCCGTGAGCGGCGGCGTCCATGGGACGCACGAGAACGGGCCCGCGCACGTAACCGGCGCGACGGTTCTGTCGCACAATCCCTGGGCGGCATCGTACGACGGTATCGACGACCGCACGCGCGTGGCGGGGACGCACTTCGCCTTCGGCACCGGTTCCTTCACGGTCTCCGCTTTCCTCCGGCCGGAAGAGGGAGGACGCGGTGTGCTGGGCACGTTCGGTCCGGTGACGGGCGGCCACCGCGGTTGGGGATTGTTCCTGGATCCCGACGGCCGCGTGAATTTCTTCGGCTACGGCGACGGCGGCACGCATGACACGGCGCATGCCTCGTCGGTCCTCAACGGCCAGTGGCACCACGTGGCGGGCGTTTACGAGCGCAACGGATCCGACCTGACGATCCGCACCTATGTCGACGGCGTCCTCATCGGAACGCACACCGCACCGGTCGGCAGCATCGCCTCGCCGCACGATCTGCTCTTGGGCGGCTATCAACTGCAACCCGGCTACCGCGGCGCGCTGGATGACGTCCGCATCTACGGTCGGGCGCTTTCCGCGGCGGAAGTCGGCACGCTGGCCGACGGGTGTCCCGGCGGAGGGTCTTCGGTGTCATCCGGGATGAGCAGCGTGAGCAGCGCGTCGAGCGTGAGCAGCGTGCCTCCCGTGGGCGGACCCGCGCCGCAGTGCAACGGGAAGACGGCGACGATCTACGTCCGCGACGGCATCATCGTGGGCGGCCGCGATGACGGCGACGTGTATGACGGGAAACTGCGCGGCACGTTCGGCGACGACGTCATCGTAGGGACGGAGGGCCCCGACGATATCAAGGGGCGGTCTGGCAATGACGTGATCTGCGGCCTGGGCGGGGACGACTCCATCGATGGCGGGTTCGGGCATGACTGGATGGACGGCGGCAGCGGCAACGACACGCTGCGGGGCGGCATGGGGGAGGACATCCTCTACGGCCGCGAGGGGGACGATGACCTGGACGGCGGCATGGGACACGACAAGCTGTTCGGCGGTCCGGGGAAGGATCGGATCGACGGACGGATGGGAGAGGATGTCGCGTGCGGCGGCGCGGGCGATGACATTCTTCTGGGGGGCATGGGGGATGATCGCATGGACGGCGGCGGCGGTACCAACGCGCTGGACGGCGGCATGGGAGAGGATCAGTGCGTGAACGCTGCCAGCACCCTGCGCTGTGAGGTCCTCACGGGGACCGTGCCGGAGTGCGCGGGGGAGTGAGAACAATCATCGGTCGAAGCACCGGCCCCGTCGCGAAAGCGATGGGGCCGGTTGGGCGTTAGGAGCGCACCCACTGCCCGCCGCCCACGTTCCGCGCGCCGCCGGCGAGTTCCATCATGGTCAGCGCCACCCCGATCTGCGCTGCATCCAGATCCGTCTGTTCGGCCAGATCATCCAGGGATTGCGGGAGGGCGGAGAGAACGGCGTAGAGGAGCTTTTCGTGCGGATCCGTCGGCGCGTAGAGCACGGGCTGCTCCGCGGCCGGCGCGGCGCCCAGCTCCCGCAGCAGGTCGGCAGCCGAGGAGACGAGCCGCGCTTCTCCTTTCGCAATGAGCGCATGACAGCCCGCCCGCATCTCGTCGAAGATCACACCCGGCACCGCGAAGACCTCCCGCCCGTATTCGAGCGCCAGTTCCGCCGTGATCACCGCGCCGCTTTGCGCAGGCGCTTCGCAGACCACTGTTCCGGGACACAGGCCCGCGATGATGCGGTTGCGCGAGGGGAACGTGTACTTGCCCGGCACCGCTTCCAGCGGAAACTCGCTGATGAGCAATCCTCCAGCCTGCAGGATGTCGTCCGCCAGGTCGCGGTTCTCCGGGGGGTAGACGGACCCCAGCCCGTTGCCCAGCACCGCAATGGTCGGTCCGTCATGGGCGAGACTCTGTCGCGCCACCGCGGCATCGATGCCCAGTGCCAGCCCGCTCACCGTCACGAACCCCGCCCGCGCCAGCGGCGGCACGAACGCCTCCACCACGCGCCTCCCGTACGACGTCATCGCCCGCGTCCCGACGAGTGCGATGAGGGGGCGGCACAGCAGCGACCAATCGCCCCGGCCGGAGAGGAACACCGGCGGATCCCCGATCTCCCGCAGGAGCGGCGGGTATTCCTCGTCCTCGATGGAGACCAGCCGCACACCGCGCCGGTCCATTTCCTGCTGATACCTGTGCGGATCAAACGCCTCCCGCCGGGCCAGCACGCGGTCTGCGGTATCCGGGCGCAGCTTGAGGCCGCGCAAGACCTCGGGCGAGAGTTCTTCGATCGCGGTGTCCAGATCGCCGAAGTACTGCTGGAGCAGCTCGTAGCGGCGAAAATCCAGGATCCCCAACCACCACCAGAGGAGAGCGTTGTGCGGCTGCATGGAGCCATCGTATCGGCCCCGGGGCGTGCCGCGAGGGGGGGGAGAGAGAAAAGACTTGCCCCCGTGCCTCCTTTTGCCCACAATGGAGCCCCTTTCGCCGTTCTTTTCGTTCATAGAACGCCAGCATTCCATTCAATGTGCCGCCGTAGCTTCCACCTTCGTCAGCCGCGGGCTGACTACGGCGGACAGGCAGCTGGTTGCATCCTTCGTTCCTTCTTCATCGCCAAGAACTCAACGGGCCGCCGTAGCTCAGCTGGTAGAGCATGGGTATCGTAAACCCAGGGTCACCGGTTCGAATCCGGTCGGCGGCTCCACTTCATACATCACCATGCATACAATGAACCTTTCCGCTCTTTCTGCTGTGAACGGGATTTGGTACGCTGCCGTGGATTTCCTTCCCCCCACCTTCCCATGGCTGCCACGCCTCTCGGTTCTCTTCTCTCGCAGAGCTGGTCCCGCTTCCGCGCGGGCCTCGTTCCCATCCTCATCGGCGCACTGGTCTTCGGTTCCCTCCTGGCGATCGTCCAGGCAGGGCTGATCAATGAAGCGCAGCGCGGCGCCGACACCTTCATGGATGGCCTGGGTCTCGATACCGCTCGGATGGAAGAGCTGGGCAGGCGCATCGAAGCGGGCGATGAAGATGCGGTGCGGGAGATGATGGCCGGACTCGAAGGGTTCAACCAGAACCTGGAGGGCATGACGGAGGATCAGCAGGCGGCATTCTTCCGGGAGAATATCCTGGGATCGTTCGCAGGCATGCTGCCGGCTCTGGGCCTCGGCGCACTCCTCAGCTTTCTCTTGGGCGCGCTCTCCCTCACGTACTTCTCCATTCTCGCGCTGCGCGGCACCGCCGATCCGGTCATGATCGGGCGGCAGACGCCCGGCCTCTTTCTCCCCATGCTCGGCCTTATGATCTGGATCACGCTGCGTTCGTTCATCTGGATTCCGATCATCGGCATCATCCCCGCCGTCATCCTCGGTCCCCGCTTCATCGCATCCCTCGTCTACCTCGTGCGGGACGGCAAGGGCATCCTGGAGAGCGCGCGCTTGAGCTACGGAGCCACGCGCGGCTACTGGGCCAAGATCATGGGCAACGGCATCGTGCTGATGATCATCCTCACGGCGGTCGCATTCGTCCTGAACATCCTGCTGGGCGTAATCGGCGCGTTCACCGCCGATGTGGTTGCGCTCTGGGGCATCAGCGTCGTGCAGCAACTCATCAGCGCGTTCGCCATTCTCTTCGGCGTCCGCCTCGCGCTCACCGTCATGGAGAATCCGCGAACGGCGGCCTCGGCGGCGGCCTAAAAGGGAAGACAATTCTACAAAAACGACACCGGGCGGTGTCGTTTTTTTGCTCGGGAAATGTGCGGACTATTTCTTGGCGAGCCCCTCCAGCGCCTTCAGCACTTCCACGGGAATCATCCACACGGTCGTGTTGGATTGATCCGAGCTTAAGTCGTTGATGCTCTGGAGCGTGCGCAGGTGCAGCGCGCCGGGGGAGGCGGCCAGGGTGTGGGCGGCCTTGGCCATGTTCTCCGCGGCCAGCACTTCGCCCTCGGAGTTGATGATGACCGCGCGCTTCTCGCGTTCGGCTTCCGCCACCTTGGCGATCGTCCGCTTGAGGCTCTCGGGCAGGATGATGTCCTTGAGCTCCACCGAGTGCACGTCGATGCCCCACGCGTCGGAGACGCTGTCCACCACCTGCTTGATGCGCTCGCTGACGTCCTTCTTCTGCGCGAGCAGTTCATCCAGCGTCACTTCGCCCACCGCATTGCGCATGGTCGTCTGCGCCAGCTGCGAGACGGCGAAGAAGAAGTCTTCCACGTCGATCACCGCTTTCGCAGCATCCTGCACGCGGTAGTAGATGACGGCGTTGATGCGGACGGGAATGTTGTCCTTGGTGATGGCTTCCTGATCCGGCACGTCGACGGCCTTCACGCGGACGTCTACTTTGATCAGCCGCTGGAAGACGGGAATGATGATGTGCCAGCCCGGCTGCCAGATGGTCGAGAATTTCCCCATGGTGAGGACGATGCCCCGCTCGTACTGGTCCACCTGGCGGATGAGGAGCAGGATGAGGATGAGGAGGGGGAGGCCGAGGAGGAAGAGGGTGGGGAGGAAGGGCATGGGAGGAATGGATAATGGATAATTGATAATGACTAATGCCCACCGTACGCCGATGCGGCGGCGTCCACAATCGATTGGAACTCCTTTGGATTGAGGGATGCGCCACCGACGAGTCCGCCGTCGATGTCCGGTTGTGCGAGCAGGGCGGCGGCGTTGTCGGCGTTCATCGAGCCGCCGTAGAGAAGGCGGACGGATGTGAGATGTGAGTGGTGAGATGTGAGCGTTGCGCGGATGAAGGCATGCATGCGCTGCGCTTCTTCGGGCGTCGCGGAGGGAGTCGACGGATCGCCGCGGCTGATGGCCCAGACAGGTTCATATGCAATGACGAATCCATCATGTTGCATGTTGCATTGTGCATGTTGCATTTCCGTCAGCACTGCTTCCAGTTGCCTTCTGATGACTTCTTCGGATCGTCCCGCTTTCCGTTCTTCTCCTGTTTCGCCGATGCACAGGATCGGGATCATCTCCGCCTCCAGCGCGGCGACGACTTGCTTGGCGATGTCCGCATCGGTTTCGCCATGGAACGCTCTCCGATCGGAGTGGCCGCAGAGGACGTGGCTGCAGCCGATGTGCGCGAGCATCCGCATGGAGACATCGCCGGTGAAGGCGCCCGCTTCCTCAGCCCGGCCGCACTGCGCTCCGGTGATCAGTTCCTCTCTCATGCAGGCGACGAGATCGAGCATCGTGGGAAAGACGATGACGTCGACGTCTTTGGTGGAATGATACGGCGAATCGTCGGCGTCCCATCCGTCCGGCGGGGCATACATTTTCCAATTCGCGGCGATGAGGGGGCGGCGGTCAGGCATGCATCCAGCATACCAGCGATCTCTTCCGATGCGAGCGCGATGCGCGTACCATGGGGCCGATGCAGATCACCCGTGTCGTCCTCGGATCCGACCATGCCGGCTTCACGCTGAAGGAGGCGGTGAAGCAGCACCTGCAGGGGCGCGGGATCGACGTCATCGACGTCGGCACGTTCGACGTGGAGCCCGTCGACTACCCGCCGATCGTCCGCAAGGCCTGCGCGGTCGTGCTGGAGCAGAGGATGCCCGGATTCGTCTTCGGCGGGAGCGGCAACGGGGAGCAGATGGCCGCCAACAAGGTCCGCGGCATCCGCGCGGCGCTCTGCACCGGCGAGGAGATCACCTATTTCGCCCGCTTCCATAACGACGCCAACGTCTGCGCGATGGGCGGGCGCTTCACCGACCCGGTCCTTGCCTGCCGCATGGCCGACATCTTCCTGGAAACGCCGTTTGAAGGCGGACGCCATCAGGCGCGCGTGGACGATCTCGATACCCCGATTCCTTCATGAGCATTCTGATCGCCCCTTCCATCCTCTCGGCGGATTTCGGACGGCTGCAGGAGGAGGTCGATTCCGTCGCGTCCGCCGACTGGCTGCAGGCCGACGTCATGGACGGGCACTTCGTCCCCAATCTCAGCTTCGGCGCTCCCGTGCTCCGGACGCTGCGGACGGACCTGCTGCTGGATGTCCATCTGATGGTCACGAACCCCGCCGATCGCATCGCGGAATTCCTGGCGGTCGGCGCGAAGCACATCACGTTCCACGCGGAAACCGTTGCGGCAACGGATTCGAGAAGAGCCCTGCTGAAAGCCATTCGTGAGGGGGGCGCAACGGCGGGCATCGCGTTGAATCCCGGGACGCCGCCCGACGCGATTGCGGACGTCGTGACGGAGGTCGATCTGGTCCTGGTCATGACCGTGCAGCCGGGATTCGGCGGGCAGAAGTTCATCGCAGACGCCCTGGATACGGTGAGGGCTCTGCGCGCGCGTTTCCCCGATCTCATGATCCAGGTCGACGGCGGGGTCAACGCAGAGACGGCGCGGGAGTGCATCGGAGCAGGAGCGAACAATCTGGTGGCCGGCAGTTCCATCTTTGCCGCAGAGGATCGCGCAGCCGCCATCGCTTCCCTCCGCGCCGCATGACGAGCTCCTCGCAGAACCTTGCCATCATCGTCCTCCTTGTCTTCCTGATCGTCCTCCTGGGCCTCTCCGTCCTGCGCCTTTCTTCCGTGGAGACCGTTCTCCGGGAGGGCGTCGTCGTGCTGACGGGGCCGGCGGGGGAGCGCGTCACGATTGCGGTGGAGATCGCCGATGACCCCGGGGAGCGGCAGGCGGGATTGATGTTCCGGTCCGCTCTGCCCGCGGGCGCCGGCATGCTCTTCGTCTTCCCCGATGACGCGGAGCGGTCCTTCTGGATGAAGAACACGCTGATCCCGCTCGACATCCTCTTCTTCGACCCGGCGGGGCGCTTCGTGTCGCGCGCCACGATGGAACCCTGCGACGCAGATCCCTGTCCGACGACGCTCTCGTTGGGTGCCGCCCGCTACGCACTGGAAGTCAACCGCGGCGAAGCGCGGACGGCGGCGGTGGGGGAGGGATGGTTTCTGGAAATGGACAATGGACAATGGATAATGGATAATGATTGAGTGGATACGGTTCATTCCCATTATCAATTATTCATTATCCATTATTCATTCGTCTATGCGTCCCCACATCCTCTTCCCCATCCTCATCGTCGTCCTGGTCGCACTCGTGGTCATCAGCGACGTGCAGCGGCGACAGGCGCAGGTGCAGGTACGGGATCTCACGCAGCTGATGCAGCAGGGGGGCGAGGAGAGCCGCGAGCAGGCACGGACCATCGTGGAGAAGGTGCGGACGCACATGGTCATCGATGATGGCAGCGAGCCGACGGTGGCCGCCATCGTGGATGTGGCGGTGCTGCGGGAGAAGAATGCCTTCTACAACAAGGCCGAGAACGGCGACTTCCTGGTCGTGACGCCCACGCGCGCCATCCTCTACCGCGCCTCGGAGGACCGCATCCTCGACGTCGTGCCCGTGGAGCTCAATGACGCACCGGCTCCCGCGGACACCGGCCTCTCGACCGCGACCGGCTCCTGACCATGCGCCTGCCCCCCATGGATCCGACGGCACTGTCCACTCTGCTGACGGTCCTCTTGTCCGTCCTCTTCGGCGGATTGCTCGGCTCCACGGTGACGGCGTACCGCGCATACCGCCCCGCCCCCGTCACGATCGTGGCGGATGAAGGGACGGATCTGCCCGTGGTGCGCATCGACGGCATCGCAAACGGCGCGCTGGTGGGGTCCGTGGAGGGCGTCGTGCGCCTGAGCGCCGGGGGGACGATCATCCCCGTCGACGACGAAGGGCGCTTTGCCATCGCGGATCGCAGTATCCTGACCAACCGCATCACGGTCATGGCTCCGCCCGGCATGCGCTTCGTCGCTTCGTCCAAAGGCACGAAGTACTATCCCGTCGATTCCGCCGGCGGACAGAACATCGTCCCGCAGAATCGCGTCTATTTTGCCACGGCGGAGGAGGCGGAGGCGGCGGGGTATAGGAGATGAAATGACAAATGCCAAATTTCAAATGTCCAATGACGATGTGTTCGGGCATAGAATGAAAGAGGCGCAGCCGTGGGTAGCGATGGAAGGAGAGGACGAGAATAGGGGGAATTCAGCGTGCAAGTCCCTTGGAGAAGGAGTACGATCGCCCTAATGAAGAACAGGCGAATCGCCATCAATGGCACGGTACTCTTCGGAAAGCCGCGCATCCGGGGGACGCGCATCAGCGTGGAGCAGGTCCTGGCCTGCCTGGCAGAGGGATGGAGTGAAGAGAAGATCATGGAGGAATTGGGTATTCAAATTGAAGATATCCGCGCTGCGGTGGATTTCGCCTATCAGGCTCTCTCACGGACGCACTTCCTTCCGTCGGATTCTCCCCATGCGTCGCTTCCTGCTTGATCACAATGTCCCCCTCTCCGTTGCTGCCTATTTGAAGGGGGAGGGGCATGATGTGCTTCTGGTGCGTGATACCGATCCGGAGATGGCGGATAGTGATGTCCTGCAGTTAGCGTTGCAGGAGCAACGCATCGTACTGACAAATGACGGGGATTTCATGGGACTGGCTCCTTTCTATCCGGATACGGATATCATCTTGTTTGCGTGCCGGCAACAAGGTGCCGAAGTGCGGATTCAGGCGCTCCGGAAAACACTGCCCGATCTCCGACAGTCGATCGGCCTGCTGATCGTCCAATGAGGCAGAGAAAACGGAACACCCTGCATCCAGCCGTGACCTTCGTCTTTTTCTTTGCTATTCTCCACTCCACGCTATGGCCGTACCCCAACGACGTCCGCCGGGAAACCGCTCGCGTCGAGCGCGAGCCCATCAACGAGCGCGTCACGGACGCCGATTTCGGCGAAAAGGAAGTCGACATGAAGCTCCACCGCGAAGAACCGGTGGTCGAAAAGCAGGCCATTGCGAAGGA
>CAYZGJ010000001.1:0-44617 GCA_964478005.1 uncultured Candidatus Peribacteria bacterium | reverse complement strand
TTGCCTGTCTAGAAAAGGAGACAACACCATTTGCTGCCTTAACTAGATAGCCATTTAAATTAATGACCAGTGCCGGAAGTTCTGAGTTTCTATCATCTGCTCTGCCCTTGCTCCCGCATATGCATCTAGTGTGTCGATAACAGGAGCCTCATCTGTAGGACTCTCGCAAAAATATTCAACTGTACACGGGTGAAGCAACGCGTCTGAACGCTGTTCCCTAGGAATAAATGACGGATAGGTACTCATCCCCCCTTGGGATACATCATTCTCAATTTCATGAACCTCAACAGAGAGCCAATAACGCTTAAAATTTGCTCCCTGGTAAGGGATATATCCTTTTGCTCCAACAGTCGGACCCTTCTGCGACCGCTCTCGAACTCCAATAGAGACGTATTCAAACATAGGAGGCCGACTCCACGCCTGCTTGGCGCGCTGTCAACGGGGATTGGCTTTCGCAGCATTGCCGGCATCGGGTCGGAATTCAGGAGGCGCAGGCAGGAAGACCTGCTGCTATGCTACCATACTCCCATCCCCTGATGATCCTCTCAGCACGCCATTTCGCATTTTGCATTTTGCATTTTGCATTTTGCATTTAGCATTCATTCGGCATTGGTCCTTTGACAGTTGGCATTCATCATTGGACCCTCGTCAGTATCCATTATCCATTATCCATTATCCATTGCTCCGTCTCCGCCATCGTCCTCAACACCTGGGAAGCCCGGCGCACGGTGCGGTGCGTGCGGGCGCTGCAACAGCAATCCATGGTTCGGCAGGCCTGTCCTGAGCAGGGCCGAAGGACTCACCCTGACACTTTTCTCGAAATCATCATCGTGGACAATCACTCGCAGGATGATTCCATCGGGCTGCTGCGCAATACGTTCGGGAAAGAGCCGGGGATACGCATCGTGGAGACGCGGAAGAATCTGGGCTACGGGCAGGGCAACGCCGCGGGCATCCGGCATGCCACGGGGACGTACCTCCTCATCATCAACCCGGACGTCACGCTGCCGCCCGACGGGCTGGAGCGGATGGTGCAGACCATGGAAGCCGACGACTCCATCGGCATCCTCGGTCCGCAGCTGCGGTACCCCGACGGCACGATCCGCCCCTCCGGCCGCCCGTTCCCCCGCCCCGCGGACATCCTCATCAAGCGCACGCCGCTGCGCTTCCTCTTCCGCGCACGGCTGGCCCGCGCCCTGGGCGAGGACGGCGACCCCGGACGCACGCGCGATGTCGACTGGCTGGCGGGGGGGTGCATCCTGCTGAAACGGTCATGCTATGAGCAGTGGGGAGGATTCGACCCGCGCTTCTTCTTGTTCTTCGAGGATACGGATCTCTGCCGCAGGGTGTGGCAGGCGGGCAAGCGGGTGGTCTACGATCCGCAGGTCTGCGCGTTGGACGGCCACCAACGGCTGAGCGAGGGCGGATTCCTGTCGATCTTCACCAAACGGACGGTGCGCATCCACCTGGCGAGCGCGATGCGGTATTTCTGGAAATGGCGGTAGAGACGCGGCATATGGGTGGTACAGACGCAAGATTTTGCGCCTCTACCGCCACACATTCCCATTGACCGTCCGAACGCCATCCCGTACCCTACGAGCCCGTTTTCGCCCATCCCCCATGGACTCCGTCACCCTCGCCGTCGCCGCCCGCACCACCCAGACCCCCGCCCGCATCCTGCGCCGGGAAGGAAAAGTCCCGGGCGTCATCTACGGCAACACGGACAACACGCTGATCGCCGTCGGGGAGATGGACCTCCTGCGCGCCTACCGGAAGGCGGGCGAGAGCACGCTGGTGGAGATCGACCTGGAGGGCAGGACGCTGCCCGTCCTCTTCCACGCGCTGGAGCTCGATCCGGTGACCGACCGCCTGACGCACGTGGACTTCTACGCCGTGGACATGAAGAAGGAAGTGGAGGCCGAGGTGCAGATCCGCCACGAGGGCGAAGCGCCCGCCGTGAAGAACCTGGGCGCGATCCTCGTCACGCCGCTCGACACCGTGACGGTCCGGGCGCTGCCCGCCAAGCTGCCCCACGACCTGGAGCTGGACATGACCAAGCTGGAGGAGCTCGACGGCACCCTGACCGTCGCCGACCTGAAGGCGCCCGAGGGCGTCACGATTCTCAATGACCCCGACGAAGTACTCGTCATCGCCCAGGAGCCGCGCGAGGAGGAGCCTGAACCGCAGCCGGTTGCCGCCGCGGAAGGCGAGGCAGCCGCTGCCGACGGTGCGGCGGGAGAGGGAGAGAAGAAAGAGGAAGACAAGAAAGAATGACCAAGCACCCATGACCAATGCACTCCGAAGAGATTTGGTCATGGGTCATTGGGATTGGGTGCTTTCGTTTTGGCCATGGGTCATGGCGATTTGGTCATCCGGAGGAACTCCGGCAGCAGCACCGGCGGCTTCAGATCGGGTACCTGTTCCAGGAGCGGCAGGTCCTCCAGCGCGATCTTGCCCATGTACAGTCGCAGGATGTCTCCGCCCTGCGCCAGGTACTGCTCGATGGCGCGCAGTCCCCGCTCGTAGACGATCCCCTTGGTGAAGCCGCCGGGTTCCGCTGTGTCGCCGAGTCCCCGTTTGAGTTCCATCGCCTTGCTCAGCGCCTTGGACGGCTCGTAGCCCAGGTCTTCCTCCAGCGACCGGCGCGTCTCCACGAACGAGTGCTCCAGGGCGTACGCCGCGCCGAGCATGTTGCGGGCGGGCCCCACGCGCTTCTCGTGTCCCGCAGGCAGGAAGCGGTTCTGATTGAAAATGGCCAGGCCTTCCTGGGTATCCAGATAGTGGGCGCAGCCGCGGCGGAAGAGCTCGAAGGGCTGGTGCGCGCCGTTCTCCGCCGTGAGCACATGCGTCTCGATCTCGTGCGCGATGAGGCCGCGCAGGGAAGCCTTGGCGAAGGTGGCGCTCCCCCGCAGCACCACGGAGCTGCCGCCGACCGTCACGCGGGCGACCGTCTCCTCCCGCACGGACACCTTCCAGTTGTCCAGCGCGTAGCGGTCCAGCGCCTCGCGGAACAAAGCGGCAGCCTCCTCTGCGGTCAGGGTATCATTGGGATCGGTCTTTGCGGACGCGGAAGCATGCCGGCGCAGATCGGCGGCTGCAGCGGTCAGCAGCGTGGTCGTGGGCCGCCCGAAGAGCGCCACGGAAGCTTCCGTGAACGCGCGCGCGGAGCCCCGGGCGCGGATGAGCGCGATGCGCAGCAGGAGCTCGTGCCGCTTCTTCTGGAAGAGCGTGCCCATGGGCGAATCTTCAATGGACAGGTTCAGCAGACGCGCCTCGATGTCATCGAGCGGCAGGCGGGGGGGATCGTAGGTGAAGAACGGATTGTACGCGGGATCCACCAGCAGTTTCTCACGCTCCTGCAGCAGGTTGGACGGCTTCACATGGGGGAGCAGCACCAGGTCGTGATCGATCTGCGCAAGGGTCTTGTCGATGGCGCGCAGATCCTCACGGACGGCGGGGCGCAGGATGGTAAACGCGGCGGCCTTGTCCGGATCGATGAGAAACCCTTTCAGGTCGCGCCGGCCCACCAGGGCGCGGACGGACGGCGGCTCCACTTCCCCCTCCTGCACGATGGTCTGCATGCGCCGCCCACCCAGCGTGAACTTCACGCGGAAGGTGCGGTCCGTCTCACTCTCGACCTCCGCCGCGCCGGCCCGGATCAGTTCGGCCAGCAGATCCGGCGCGAAGACGGTCCGTTCGTGGTCGGGGGACAGGAGGGCGGGGACATCGACGGTCGCTCCGGTCCCGCTGATGCTCAGCAGTTCCCGCGTGCCCAGGACCGGTCGATCGGGCGCCGTGTCCGTCGCGCGTGCCGGCCGCTTGGCCCCAAACAGATCCTGCGCGAGACGCACGCCCTTCTCCACGCTCTGCACGCGCACGCCGCTCACGCGCTCCAACCGCGCGCGCAGCGGCGCGAGGTTGGCCACCTGCACCATCAGTCCCGCGCGCGCATTGACCTCCAGCAGCACGGGGCCCTGTTCGCGGTCGAGCGTCAGATCCACTGCGAGGTAGCCGATGTTCGTGAGCTCCTGGATACGCGAAGCAATGCGCAGCAACTCTTCCCAGTGCGGAATCTGGATGCCTGAGGGAGACCCGCCGTGCGGCAGGACATGGATGCGCTTGTTGTACTGCGTCGCGAAGGTCGTCCGCCCTGTCGCCAGGTCGATCCCGATGCCGATCCCGCCCAGGTGCACGTTGGCCTTGCCGCCGCTGGCCGCCGTGGGGATCCGCAGCATCGCCATCACCGGCACCAGATTGAAGACGACGATGCGGATGTCGGGAAGGCCCGCCGGACGCAGCGGCGCGAACGCCGGATCGGCCTCCAGGATCTTCTCGAAGAAGGCCGTATCGTGCATGCCGTTGATGGAGTACTTGCCGTCCAGAATGTCCTCGATGTGTTCGGTGAGGTCGCGGTACGTGACCGGGATCTTCCCCTGCTCCAGAAAGACGCCGTCTTTGCGCCCCTTGAGCACCTTGATGCCCCCGCCGCCGAAACCGTACTTCGGCTTCAGCACGCACTGGTCGGGCAGGGTGGAGAAGTCAAAGGACCGCAGCTGCCGGCGCGATTCGATGCGCGCGTAGATCCGGGCGACGGGAATGCCCCGCGCCGCGAGATAGGCCTTCGTCTTCAGCTTGTCATCCGCGAAGGCGATCGCCTTGCGGGGATTGAAGGGCTTGATGTACAGCAGGTTACGCGCGTTGAGCCCCAGGACGCCGCGACTGGAAAAGAAGGGCAGGATCATTCCTCTTTCAGGTGGAGGAACACTTCGCGGAAACGGAAGTACTCGACCAGCCGCAGCCCCGTCCATCGGCCCAGAATGACGTCGACGACGACGGTGAGCAGCAGCAGCTCCGGGTAGGCCAGAATGAGCGACTGGAACACCGTCCACTGCACGAGGAACACGCACAGCAGCGCCGCCAGAATCGTCTCGCCGATGCCGATGATCGCCGAGGTCCAGCCCTGCTCCGTCTTCAGGTTCAGGAAACTCTCCGCCAGCGTGCTCATGATGAGCAGGATGAAGATCGTCTCCCGCGAGAAGGTGATGTCGAAGTACGCGCTGACGCCCGTCAGCAGCAGCAGCGTGACGCTCACGACCGTCAGGATGATGGCGACCTTCGGAATGTAGAGCAGGCGCCAGGTGCGCATGAGCGCGCGCGTCAGGTAGCCCGTCGCCACGATGAAGCAGAGGAAGAGCACGCCCAGCTGCCACCCCAGCGCGAGGAAACTCAGCGCGATGATCGACGGCGTGTAGAGGCCGAACGTGGTGATGCCCACGACCTGCTTGAGGAAGGCGAGGATCATGGCGATGACGGGGAGCACCAGGAGCAGGATGACCGTCTGGCTCGGCACCCCCTTGGTGAGCATCAGGTTCACGAGGCCCGAGAGCAGGTTCCACGGACGCAGGCCGGCGGTGCTCTCGTCGATGCGCAGCACCTCAATGTCACGCTCCGCGAGGGAGACGAGGAAGGCATCGATGGTGGGCGCGGCGAAGAGCGGCCCCAACGCTTCGCGGCGCGTGAGCAGAATCTGGCGGGGCTCGAGCGCGGAGAACGTCCCGCGCGCAATGCGTCCCAGGGTGCCCAGCCCCCGTTCCGAGAGGAGGATGATGCTCTGGTTGCGCACGCCGGCCAGCAGCCGCCCGTCATCCTGGAGCACGCTGGTGAGCGCCTGCAGCCCCGTGATGCCGTCCGTCCACAGGACGATGGCGTCCGCCCCCACGAAGGCCGCGCTCTGCTCGGACAGCAGCGTGATGAGTGCCTCTTCGGCCCCGATGGGCGCGGGAGACGGAGGCGGCTGGAGGATGCTGAGGAAGATGTCCGCGTCCGCCGCCATTTGCCGGTGGAGCTCGAGTCGGTCGGAGGACACCGACGCATCGGCCACCAGCACGATCTTGCGGCTGTAGACCGTCACACTATGCGTCGCGGTGCCCGTCACCTCCGTGCCGTCGGGCAGTTGCGCCGTCACCGTGAGGCGGAAGACGAGCGTCCCCGCATTCTCCGGCGTGAAGACCGCCTCCACCGTCTCGCTGATGGGACGCTGCTGCCCCTCCAGGAACCACCGGTAGCCGGTGATCTCCCCCTCGGCCGTGGAGAGCGACCCGTCGAGCACGATGGTGCGCCCCGCCGCCACGTCCCGGGGTCCGGTGATGACGGCCCGCGCCGCGGCCGCGCCCGTGCCCGCCTCAGGCAGGACGTCTTCCTGCGCGGCCGCCCCCGGCGCCCAGGCAGCGAGGGCGAGGCAGCAGAGAACCGGGCCGGTGACGGAAAGCAATCGGCGCATGGGATCAGCGGGCGGGGATGGGAGAGCGGGCTTGCCGGATGCGCTTGCCCTTGGTGGTCCAGGCGTCCTTGTACTTCAGCAGTTGCGGCTCCATCTTCTCCACGCAGCGGTCAATCGCTTCGACGACCGTTGCCTTGCGCGACTCGCTCCGCAGCGTCTTCCGGGGCAGTTCCACGGTGATCGTCACGTGCACCTCGTCACGTGCCTTCTTGGTCGGCCGCCGCTGGGCATCCACGCGGATGACGGACGACTCGTCCTTCAGCCGGCTGCAGTACGTCGCCATTTTGCCCAGCTTCCGGGCCAGCAGCAGCAATTCCTTGTCCGTATACCGGATGCCTTTCTCGTAGTGCTCGATGTGCATAGAGAGCGAGGGGGGAAGGAACGGGGGCATGGTAGCACATCCGAGCGGCCCGTGGGGCGGTGGTTGCGGATTTTGATGTTTTGGAGTAGAATAGTGGCAAATACATACCAAACGCATTCATGAATCATCCTGATGCTTTCGAGACGCCTGATGCAGCAAACGATCAGTCTGATCATTTTGCATCACACGATCCCGTAGAGACGCCGTCGCTTCCGGATCTTCAATTGCAAATCAACAATGATGTTCATGGGCTTGTTGGGGAAGAAATCAACAAAGTTACTTCACTGCAGGACGCATTGAATCCTTCCGGTACTCCAAGGGAGTTATCTTCTGTACTCGCTGCTTAATTTACTCATACACACATCCCTTCCCATCTTTCCGTATGACAAACGCACCCGGTTCCGCACCCGACACCAATCCACCTGAGCGCCCAGTCGATACACTGAGCGCAATACGAGAAAGAATGAAAGTAGTGCAAGAGACCGGTGCGGAAGTGTCGGAAGATATCGTGAACAGCGCATTGACTGCGTTGAGAGACGCGCGCGAGCAAGTGAAGAACATGAGTGGAGAAGCTCTGGATGGTCTCAAGACTGAAGTAGCCAAATGGCGACTGGATGAAGTGCCGGATGCATTGAGGGATGCTGTAGAAGCTACACAACTCAGTATCGACAGTATTTATCAAAGATTCCAAGATAATACGGTGCTCTTTGCGCAAGACAATATTGAAAAAGGCATGGGTGCGGTGACAAAGATTACGAATATGCTCATGGAGACGGCGGATAAGTTGCAAAATTTGCTGGCAAAAATGTTGGGGCCGCTCTTACCATCCTTAATGAGTTTTGGAATCACCGTGCCCGATTGGCTGCTGCCGAAGGGGCCGGGGATGAAAGAGCTTTTCGCTGCTCTCAGTGCAAACAAGAGAACATTTGAGGCGGGGTCCAAGGATGACGAGAACATGCGAGAAGTTGTCAAAATTCTCAGTAGTGTCAATAGCGGGAAAGTGGCTGCGCAACAGATTCCGCTTGCATCCTTTCTGATCAGTGTGGTCGAGCAAAGCCCCTCGAACAAGCAAAAACTTACTACAAAGGATATATTGGAGAGTGCGCAAAAAGTGAAAGAGAATATGCAACAGCAATCGACTCCTGCTCCTGCATCCGCTCCACCGGCATCCACTCCTGAAGCACCTGCTGCTCCTGCCCCCGCACCCGCCGCCGCTCCCGAGACTCCCGGTGCTGCACCGGCCGCAGATGCCCCTCCCGCTTCCACAACTGCATAATGCCGGTCCGACGACATCCTGAAACGGGCCCCGTTGCACTAAGTGCTGTCGAACATGTATGCGCCGGCACGAGACGTGGGGTGGCTGCTACCTTGGGTGATGCTGTTGTATTTAGTGGATCTGCTGCCGGATATGCAGGTGGTGCCCTAGGTAGGACCCTTGTTGCGGGTGTGCGTGGGGCTGTAGCCGGGGCCATGGGACGACCATTTCGTGGCTGAGGATAGGAGAGCGGGAGACCAAGGTAAAGTGGCATTTTGGATCGTTTTTTGCTATACTGATGTGATATGTCCACACCCACACCTTCCTCCGGTCCCGCTCTTGCAGAGCGCATCGTCGAGACCGTGCGCACGCCCCATCGGACGGAGGAACAATTGCAACAACTACTTACCGAGATACAAGCGACTTCCGATGCCGAAAAGCCGCAGATTCTGGACGCATTGAAACGTAATCTTGATGGATTGAATGCGCAGGAACGCGCGTTGATACAGGCAAATCTTCAGGACTTGGAGAGGCGCACGTACAGGGATCTGGTCGCGGCGGACTTGGAGCAATTGCGCGGCGTGACGGAAGCTATGCGCACGCATTTGGAATCACTGCCTCCCGTCAGTGCAACGCCCGCGCAACCGGAGAGCGCTCCCGCACCCGCGGTAGCCCCTGCCGAGCGGCAGCCGTCACCGCCACAGGTTCCTTCCGCTGCCGAAAAGAAGTGGTACAAGCCGCACACCTGGACGCCGGAGGAACAGAAGCGCGCGGCGATGTACGCAGGAACGGGAGCGGTGGTCGTAGGCGGATTGCTGTTGGCACGATGGATTGGGAAAGGATTGAAGCAAAGAGCGCATCAAGCCGGAGCGATAGTTGGAAAAGGATGGGGATGGATCAAGTGGGGGGCGCTCGCCGGCGTGTTGACGGTAGGAGGGTATTTTGGCATCAATGCCGCCGGTAAATATCTGAAGGGTATGGCGATGAAAAAATTGCAGGTTGAATTTGAAGAAGTGCAGCGCAAACTTACGCAGATGGAAGGATTGACTGCCGCAGAATTCGGAAAGTTGATGCAGAGAAAAAATGAGATAGAGGCACAATTGCGCCAAGCTGCGGACGCTGTTCGGTTATCGGAACGGCCTGTTACTTCACAAGGAGCCGATGTCCCTGTTTCGGGATCTGAAGCCGTGAGTGAATTCGCTGAAATTGTGGAAAACCCCACGGATATTTTTTTGGCGCGAGCTATCTTGGCAAATATGGATGATCGGGACTGGGGCATTTCTTCCGGTGCCAAGATCTATCAGATGGGAGGGTTGCTCCTCAATAATGGAGATAAGCCGATGAGTGCAATCTTTGAGAAACTGGAGCAAAATGTGTCGGCGGAAGAAATCCTTATCATACCTGAGTCCGATCGTTCCAATAGAATGCAGGGAGCAGAACTCCTGTTGTCGCTCTGCGCAGAGAAGGAGCCGGAAGTACTGGCACAGCTCGTGGAGAGAGATGGCATCTCACCCGAACAGGCGCAGATGCAAATGGATGCGATGACACTGAAGGAATATCTGCGGTATGCCGTGATGGAATCAGTGACGGAGGTGTTATACGGATTCACGCAACAAATTGAACAGGGTCAGGATATCGTGCAGGCTTTGCGGCATCTTGATTTGCAGACTATTTCTCGCGGCAACCAAGACTTGCAACGGGAATTGCAGCAGTTCGTGCGGGAGCATGCCGCGGAATTCGGTTTGACGGAGGAAGAAACAGCGGTCGATAGCGGCAAGCTTTTTGCGATTGCCGCGGCAAGCTCAGTCAACTCCACCGTGGCTGATCGCATTGAGTACGCAAGGCGCAACCCTGCGGAAACATTGGAGGATCAAATCATTGCAAAGGTCTTTGAAGAGATTCAGAACGGCGACACGCATCTTTTCATTCTCCCTTGTTTCCATGACATCTTCCCCAGCAATGAAGGGGACACCGATGCCGAGCGCGTGCGCACCTATCTCTTGGACCGCATGCCTCCGCATCAAGCACTGCGCCTGTATTTTTATAAGCGCATGATGAAACAGGGGAATCCCACCGGACTCATTCTCATGCAGATGGAAGTACTGAAATTTGTCGCGGATGCAGATGAACGTTGGTTTAGCGATAGAAAATATCGCATCATCCAGAGAATTGCGAAGAAGCTGGCCGGTGCCAGCGGCGAAACGTTGCAGGAGGAATGGCAGAAGCTCGGGGTCAGTATGAGTTATCCGGAAATGTTTGAAAAGGCGGTGCCCTCGCTGGTCATGATTGGCAAAACGGTAGGATATACCTTTGTGCGAGGGGGAGTGGAAACAATGGAGATTATGTCATCCATTGTAAAGGAATGGCCCTTGCCCGCCCTCGGCGCAACAATAGCTGTTGGAGAAGCAAGCCGGTTCGTTACACGTCCGTTTATTACGTATGCCAATGTACAAGATGGATTGAAGTCCTGGCATATTCGCGCGCTCAATACGGACCCTGTGAATCGGGTGATCAATGCGTCGCAAAGGATGATCGGCGGCCCTTCGGTTTCGGCCATCGGGCATGCGGCGGATTGTTATAAGAAATTCGAATCGGCTCTTGATAATACGGCCTTGTCTTCGCAGGTGCGGAGCAGCCTCAAGGAACTACTCAACAGGTGTACGGCATCACCGCATAACAAAGCGCTTTGGATGCAATTGGCAGCTGAATTCAGGCAATATGGTCTCATAGCTGAGAGGAATAAAGCCCTCCTTATCGCACGACAACCGGCTTTGAGACACGCGATCAATATTCAGCGCTTCGTGAGTATTCGCGGTTCATTCCTCGCGCCCCCACTGAGAGGCTTTTTACGGCAGTATGAACGAGGACGAAGCGCAGCTATGGGGATATCTTCCCGAATCATCTCTCACATCCCCGTTCCCGCCCGCCTAGCGCGGCTAGGGAAAGTGGTGAAGGGAACGGTGGTACTTGATACGGCTGCAGTCGGATATGAGGCATACGATTATTTTCAAAACGAGCGCCCACGTTTGTTGGATGCGATAGATGCAGAGACGGACCCCGCAAAGAAAGCGCAATTGGAACGAGAGTTAAATTGGGGCAACACGGCAAGTTTGGAAATCAATGCAGCAGGAACAGCACTTCTGTACTCACCTGGAATGCCGATTGGTGTTGCCATGTTGGCTACCAATAATCTTGTAGCGCAACCGATTCGTCGGAACATCGAAGCGGGGACAAAGCGATTATTGAGAAATGAACAAGAGCTGTCACAGGAAACACCGGGGGCCATTCTGCACCACATTCAACAGGAGAAGACATGGGGGCAGGCGCTCGCTGCCGATCCTGCAAAGATGCTTGCCGGTCCGCAATTGAATCTCGTGGCATCGGACATGTCTGAAACATTTGACAAAGCTGATGCCACTGCGCGCATGCAAGGATACGCCGGATACTTCCGCCAGGCAGCACTCTGGTCCCTCCCGCCCCTTGCAGAAGACGATCTGTCGGAAAGCGATCGCGGCTTGCCTCCGGAGAAGCGGGAGGAGCGCATCGCGCAGCGCCTGCGCGACGAAATGGGATACTTTGCTACGGCAGCGGTCACCTACCTCAAGGAGAAGACGCAGAAGACATTTGTGCCGGTTGATCCCGAGACCGTACGTAAGGCGGAGTTGTACGCTCGCATTCGCACGCTGGAGCAGCGCGCTTTCCTGCGTGATCCTGCGGGCAACAGCCGGTCCGATGAACGATCGTGGGAAGAAAAGGAAGCGGAGGTTGAGGAGGCTTATGCGCAAGTCGAGGCACTGCAGGTGATGGATATCGCATCGCTGGCGGCGCATCCTTCCCTGTTCCGGGAGCACATGCCGTGGAAGATGCTCCTTGCAGTGCAGCATGAACTGGCGGCTTGCGAGGCAAAAATTCTTTCGGCGAACTATTCCAACTGGACGGACAGACGCAGCTGGTCTTGGATGCCGGGCAGGGGGCAGAGTGAAGAAAGTTTGCGTGCTATCGCGCGCGGCGCGTTCGCCGAGAGGGCACTGACGGTTTTGCGCGATCTTTCCACAAAAGCGCAAAGCAGCACATCATTGACACCGGAAGATGTGGCATCAGCCATCACTGCGTTGCGTATCTCCCTCCTGGACGACGATCCCAATGAGATTGCATTGCAGCAGGCGAAGTCCGGACAGGCAGATACTCTTGCTGCCATCGGAGCAGATACACACCTGCTTTCGGTGGAAGGATTATTGCAGCGCGCTGATGCGATTCTGCCCCGTCCACCTCCCACGCCCGTCTCTCGCCCTGAACGCACTGCAACGATCGATCCATCCGATGTGCAACCGGCACAAGCGGCATGAAGGCCGTACGGGACCATGCAATCCCTTCATCACACATTGCATTCCTTCTTCCACATCAGGAAAATACCTCATTAGCATCCATGCCCCCCTCCCCCCGCTCGCCGGCCCCCTCCAAGCGGCAGACGCTCCGCGGGCGGGTGCGGGCGTTTTTGAAGCGGAAAACGGTGAAGCCCGCCGCGGAGAAGAAGACGGCGCGCAGGACGGCGGCCCCCCGGCAACGGCCGCCCGTGCAGCGGGCATCTCCTGCCCGCCGGCCACCCCCCCCGCCCGCCCCTCGCACCACCGTCATCATCGCCGCGCCGCTCAAGCCGCCGCCTCCCGGCGCGGAGCGCTCCCTGCTCGACCGGCCGCAGACCGTGGAAGCGGACGGGCGCGGCGTAACCGTCCTCCTGCGGCGCGACGGCGTGTACCTGGACGGCATCAAGTACAAGGTGCTGGCCGGAGGAGCCCTGAGCGACGAGGAGCTGGCGATCACCGGAGCACAGGAGCAAGACGGAACGTGGTCTCTGCGGTGTGCCGCTCCGGGCCGCGCGCACGCGGTCTCCATCCCCACGGCGGACCTGCCCGCGCTCCTCGGCAACCTCCGCTCCGGCCGTCCGTACCGGACGCGCACGGCGGAGGGCATTCCCGTACGGATCGAGAGGCAGATGTATTGATGAGTCTTGAGTTATGAGATATGAGATATGAGATGTGAGATATGAGACGTAAGACACAAGTAACCAGATACGAGATAACGAACTAACGAACTAACGAACTAACGAAATATCGAAATAACGAATCACCTAAAACCTAAAACCTCTCCCTCCTCCGTCCCCATGACCTTTCTCCGCACTCTCCCCTTCCTGATCCCCGTCCTCGTGATGCTCTTCTCGGAGATCACGAAAGCGATGGTGGAGTACCTGCGCACGGGCAGCTGGCACGCGGGCATCTTCAAAACGGGCGGCATGCCCAGCTCCCACTCCGCCTTCGTCACGTCGCTGCTCATCATCGTGGAACGGTCGCGGGGCGTCACTTCCATCGACTTTGCCATCGCTTTCACGGTGGCGGCGGTCGTGTGGTACGACGCCGTCAGCCTCCGTCGGGAGGTCGGTTTGCAGGCGGAGATGCTCAACCGGATCCAGCACCTGCAGCAGCTGCGCACCCGCATCGGTCACTCGGTCCGGGAAGTGCTCGCCGGCATCGCCTTCGGCACCCTCGTCACCTACGCGGGTATCGCCGTGGCGGGGTAGCGGATCACTCGCACCGAGCGGCAACCCCCGCAATCGGCACGATCTCCGTCTGGCCCGTGGCGCGGTCCGTCCACTCCACCGCCTGCTGCTCCAGGGTCTTGGGAGACACGATGAGGCGCACGGGCACGCCGATGAGATCGGCATCCGCCAGCTTGAATCCGACGGACGCATCCGTGCGGTCATCCACGATGCATTCTTTGCCCAGTTTCGTCAGTTCCTCCGCGATACGCAGCGCCTCCTGCAGCACCGGATCATCGGGCTTCTTGGCAATCGGGACGATGTGAACATCCGCGGGCGCGACGGCTGCGGGCCAGATGAGTCCCCGTTCGTCGTTGCAGACCTCCGCGAGGACCCCCAGAATGCGACTGGTGCCGATGCCGTAGCATCCCATATACACGGGTTTCTGCACGCCGTCGCTGTCCTGGAACGTAAAGTCAAACGCAGAAGAAAACTTCGTGTAGAGCGTGAAGACGTTGCCCACTTCACTGCCGCGGAAGACGTCGTAGGGCGTCTCCGTCCCCGGTACCAGATCTCCTTCTTTCGCAATTTTCACGTCATGGAATTGTTCCGGCATCGGCAGATCCCGTCCGAAATTGACGTTGATGGTGTGCTCATGCGTGACGTTGGCGCCGCACTCGAAGTTCTTCCGTCCGCGCGTCGAATCATCCCAGATGATACGTACGTCGGGAGGCAGATTGAGCGGACCGGCGTACCCGACTTCCGCGCCCGTGATTTTGCGCACTGCTTCCGCCGATGCCAGCCGCAGCGCGGAGCATCCCAGCACCGCTTGGAGCTTCTCTTCATTCACGTCATATCCGCCGCGCACGGCTACGGCAATCATCGCACCGTTGTCGATTTCGAAGAGCAACGTCTTGGTCGTCCGCTCCACCTCGATCTTCAGGAACGCCGCCAGTTCATCCACGCCGATGATGCCCTTGCCGACGACGTGCTCCAGCGGTCGTTCCTCCTCGGCGCCATTATCCCACACAGGCGCCAGCGAGGGACAGATCTCGCGATTGTAGATGGTGTCCGTTCCCGGGACGCGGAAGAGATGATCCTCCCCCGTCTCGCAGATCGTCTGGAATTCGCGGGATGGCTCTTTGCTGAAACTTCCTCCGGATGCCAGCGCCACCACCGTGCGATCTCCGATCCCGATGCGATCGAAGAACTTCCTGTAGGCCGGAATGGCAACATCCGCGAAGTATCGCAGCATATCTTCTTCGGAGGTGTGAAAGCTGTAGAGATCCTTCATGCGGAATTCGCGCCCGCGCATCAAGCCGGACTTTGGGCGCGCTTCATTGCGGAATTTCGTCTGGATCTGGTAGACGGCGCAAGGCAAATCTTTGTAACTGCCGCAGAAGGACTGCACGATCGGCGTGATGAGTTCTTCGTGCGTGGAGTTGAGGACGTAGCGCGCGTCGTTCGTTTTCTTCGATGCGTCGTTGGCCGCAGATGCCTGGAAGAGCACACCGACGGAATCGAGCCGTCCGGTCCGTTCCCACAATTCTGTCGGCGCCAAAGCAGGGAGCAACACCTCCTGCCCGATCGCATCCATTTCCTCCCGCAGTATCCGTTCGATGCGCGTGAGCACCCGCAAGCCAAGCGGCAAATAGGCATAGACGCCCGCCATCGTTTTCTGCACGAATCCTCCACGGATCAACAGATCCGCATTGCGGCTAGACGCATCGGATGCCGCATCTTTGGAGGTCTTGGTGAAGAGCCGGGAGAGGAGAAGCATACGAAAAAAGGAGACCCGGTCATCCTAGACCGAATCTCCCGTTCGGACAACGACGCCGCTTTACCCCTCCTCCACCTGCAGCGTCCGCTTCTGCGACTTGGCGGACTTCGGGATGGTGACCGTGAGGCGGCCGTGCTTGGTGCGGCAGGTCACGCCCTCTTCGTCCACGCCCTGGGGCATGGAGTACTGGACGAGGAAGTTGCCGCTGGCCGTCTCGCGCCGGCGCCAGCGCTTGCCCTTGTCCTCGTGCTCCTCGCGCATCTTGCCGCTGATGGTGAGGACACCGTTCTCCAGGCTGACCTCGATCTGCCCGGGCTCGTAGCCGGGGACGTCGGCGGACACGACGATCTCCTTGTCCGTCTCGGCGATGTCCGTGGCCGGCACGTACGTGCTCATGCGCCGGTCCATGTCGGCAAATGCCTGGAACGGGTCCCAGAACAGTTCGTCGAAGGGCCGCGGGAAGGCGGATTTCCTCCGCCAGGGAACCATCTGGTTCATAGGAATGGGGGGAAGGAAATAGAAGATTGTCACTCGACAGTATAGAGTGATAACCCCACTTTTTCAAGAAAATTATCCTCAATTGCTGGGGGCCCGGCGCAGGGGGGTGGTTGCGCGCGGTCGCATTTTGGCGCCACCTTTGTTGCGACAGGCAAAGGTGGCAAACAGGACGATCAGGAGGAAAAAGCATTCTCAAACAGGAGACGTCCTGTACACTTTCACCATCCATGTCCCTCTTCCGCAAACCATCCCCGCAGGCAGCCGGTGACAACGGACGTCCGGCGGCGTTCGCCCACCTCCCCGCCGACGTCTGCTACATGGACAGCGCCTGCCAGACGCCGCGGATTGCTCCGGTGATCGAGGCGGAGCGGGAGTACGCCCTGCACCACAATGCGTGCGGCGGTCGCGTGCAGTACCGGTGGGGCAAATGGGTGGACGAGCGGGTGCGGGGTGCACGACAGGAAATCCTGGCGCTCTGCGGCAAATCGGAGAAGGAATATGCCGTCGCGTTCACCCTGAACACCACCTACGGCATCAACCTGGTCCTGCATCAGCTGCCCGCCGACCGCTACGACCGCATCGCCACGTCGACCATCGAGCACAACTCCGTCTTCCTCCCCGCCCTCACGTGGGCGCAGCGCAACGGGAAGGAACGACTGGTGCCGGACCGGGCGACGAACGGCAGCCTGGTGTACGAGCAGGCGCAGCTGGAGCGGACGATCGTCCTGGTGAATAACGCCTCGAACATCGACGGACGCACGCTGCCCAATGCGGAGCAACTGGCCGGCGACGTCCACGCGCAGGGGGGCATCCTGCTCCTCGATGCGGCGCAGTCCTTCGGCCACGATCCCGCAGGGCTCCGCGCCATCGACTTTGACGCGGCGTTCGGATCGGGACACAAGATGTACGGACCCAGCATCGGGTTCATCGTCATCCGGCGCGCGCTGCTGCGCTCGCTGCAGCCGTTCTTCCTGGGCGGCGGCGCGGTGGAGGACGTGGAGCGCGACGCGTACACCCTGCACCACGGCGAGGAGGAGCACGCGGTCCTGGAGCCGGGACTGCAGAACTGGAGCGGCATCGTGGGCCTGCGCGAAGCGGCGGCGTGGCTGCGGACGCAGAAGATCGCGGAGCGGGAGCATCCGCTGGCGGACGCGCTCTTCGCACGGGTCGCCGCCATACCCAAGGTCACGGTGGTCAACGGCAAGCCCGGGAGCATCCTCAGCCTGTACGTCGAGGGCATCGAGGCGCACCGCCTGGCGCTGTATCTGGATGAGAAGAACGTGATGTGCCGCAGCGGGCACTTCTGCTGCCACTACGAACTGCAGCACCGGCGCACGCTGCCCCCGCTCCTGCGCGCCTCCCTGGGGCTGCACAATACGATGGCGGACGTGGATCGGTTTGTGTCGACGCTGGAAGCGGTGGTGAAAGCGGTTTGAAGAATGTCAAATTTCCAATTTCCAATTTCCAATGGCCACGTATGCTGTCTCTGTTGATCATCGTCCGCTGACGATTGGTCATTGGTGCTTGGGTATTGGTCATTTCTCCTTTCTGTATGTTCTGCATCGCCGCCTTCATCGTCTTCGCCATCCTCAGCATCTTCTCGGCCACGTACCGCCCGCTGGCCCGGGCTGCCTGGCACTGCACGTGGCGGCGTCTCTCGTTCCAGCCGTGCGACATCAGCTTCAGTGAGGAAATGCGCGGCAAGCTGCTGGCCAGGCTGGTCTTCCGCATGCCGCGGCTCGCGAAGTTCCTGGACCGCTGGCTGGATTGGATCTCCTTCGCCTTCGTCGCCTTGAGCGTCTGGAGCCTGGTGTACGTGGCCAATGCCGGCCTCAACTACTGGGTGTACGGCACGTGCGATCCGCGGAACGTGGAATCCTGCGCGCTGGGCGGGGAGGCATGCGGGGTGGACCAGGCGACCCTCGGCATCCGGCAGGCCGCCAGCGAAGGACGCATGGGCGAGTGGGCAGCGGGGCCGCTGGTCCGCTTCGGCGAGACGGTGACGCGCATCCCCGACCGTCTGCGGGTGTGGCACGCCGAGGAGTTCCTTCCCCCGACGGCGTCCTTCTTCTTCCCCGAAGATCCGGCCAAGCCCTACGCCCTGGAGATCGTGGATCCGGGCTGCCAGTTCTGCCGTTCATTGACGCACAACATGCGGGATGCCGGCCTGATGGACCGCGCCAATGTCACGTACCTGCTCTACCCCATCCCGCTGCCGGAGGGCGGGTACAAATTCGAACACAGCCTCCTGCGCGCCCGGTATCTCGAAGCGGCCAAACAGGTGCCGCTCCCGGACAATCCGTCCGGCATCCCCGGCGACTGGCAGCTGCTCGAGCGTCTGTTCGTGATGCCGGAGGACAACGACGGCTCCGATCTGCAGCACCGGTTCAACATCGGCATGACGCGCGCGCAGGCCATCGAGACCCTGCACGGCCTCCTCGCGGACATCGGCTATGCCCCGCAACAGATCGACCGCATCGCGGCGCTCGCGCAATCGGAAGAGATCCTGGCCCGCATCGACGAGCAGCGCCGCATCGCCGAGGAGGACATCCGCACCATCAAGATCCCCACCCTGATCTGGGACGGAAGACGGTATGACCGGGTGGTGGATGTCGACACGTTGCGGGATTGATGCCGCCAATCACGTGCGGCCGCTATCACGTTCCCATTGCATGGGATTATCATCGAGGTACCGCCGCATGGATTCCAGGGCATCGTTATCACGGATGATGCGATCGTGGAACCGGGATTGCCACGCAAATGTGGAGCAATGGGGTCGTATGTGTGTCGTGCATGCCCCTTTGAATTGATTGACGATGACACCCAAAACACCCTTCTTCCAATGGAGGTCATTCTTTGCACATCGTAGAGACGCCCCATGGGGCGTCTCTACCACATCACAAGAAGAATGACGTTCAATGAACGATGCATTCCCCGATGCGGAAGATGATCCGATGATGTGCACGATCCCATGCATATGATCCGGCATCACGATGCACCGATCCAACGTACCATGAGGATGATGATGCGGAATGGCCTCCCAACATTGCCAAACGATGGATCCGATCGCCGACACGCACATGCGACCATTGCGAATTTCTCCAAACCAATGCCGTCTTCCCTGTGTGCATATCGTCACAAGGTACCACCCGACGCTTGCATACTCCCACCGCGGACACCGTGCCGATGTAGAACGGAATTGGCCGAGAAAGAGAACGGAATCATCTTTCATGGTTCCCGATCATAGCAATAGCAAATCGTACAGACGCTCTATAGAGCACCTTTCTCCGTGGAAAAAGAGAAATGCCGTTTTACGGCAGATACTGCAGAATCGTCAGCACGCTAAAGATCCCGAAGAAGCAGAACGTAAACACCAGCGCCAGGTTGCGCCACAGGCTGGGGCGCAGTTCCTTCGCGAGCAGGCGGTTATTGAGGTACAGGAGAATGCCCGTGTAGCTGAACATCGTGAACGCGTTGATGATGGCGCCCAGCGTGATCAATTCCCGGGGCTGCGTGAAGCCCAGGCTGAAGACCGCGATGCCGAAGAGAATCTGGAGCCAGAGAATGCCGTAGTACAGGCGCGAGACGTTGAAGGCGCGATCGCCGCCGTGCAGGAGCAGCACGTTCTCCGTCATGATGCGGCTGGTGGAATCGAGCACCGTCAGCTGCGTGGCGGTCAGCATGATGCCCGTGACGATCAGGAACAGCACGCCGAAGACGGGCAGGGTGCGCAGGCCGATGGCGGCGGCTTCGTTGAAAAGGAACTGCATTCCCTCGGCGTTATCGGCGGAACCGAAGGTTGTCACGTACGCCAGCATCGTGAGGGTCAGCATGGTGAAGAGTCCCAGCCCCCAGAAGATGAGCGCGTGCTCGATGTTGATGACTTTCCACCAGGCGCGGAAGCGGCTGACGTTCTCCGGCGTGACGGGGAAGGTCGTGCCGGTCAATTTGATCTTCTGCGCGGCGCCGCCCCCCGTAATCACGCTCGTGATGCGTCCGGCGTACGCCCCCATGCCGTACCCCTTGTCGCGCACGTAGAACGACTGCGCCAGGTTGAGATTCCCCCCCGCGCCCGCGTAGGCCAGGGCGCCGAGGAACGTTCCCATGACGATGCCTTCGGGCAGGAAGGCGTACCCCGTGCCCTGTCCCGCCAGGCCCGCCAGCATCGCGCCGAGGTCGGGAAGCGTGACGAGGTAGGCCGTGAGCGCCACGATGAACGGCACGCCGATGCCGATGAGGATCATCTGCAGGCGCTCCACCGTCTTGTAGACCACCGACCCCAGCGTGAGGATCGCCCCGATGCCCACGAACAGCAGCACGCCCAGCCACCACACCTGATCGATACCGAACGCGCGGGCCAGCAGCGTCGCTCCCGCCAGGCCGATGCCGGGCCACACCCATGCGAAGAACGTCGTGAGCAGGAACCACACCGGCAGCCACGTCCACAGTTTCTTGAATCCCACGAAGACGCTCTCGCCGTGGATCAGCGCGTACCGCTCCACCTCCATGTTGATGAAGAACTGCATCGTGATCCCCACGAGCATCCCCCAGACGATGCCGAGGCCGAAGTTGCTGGAGAGGTACGGCCACAGGATGACTTCGCCGCTGCCGAGTCCCAGTCCCAAAATGATGAAGCTGGGCCCGATGAGCTTGCGGAAGGCGGGAGCGGGCGGCAGGTCGGTAACGGGGGCGGGGGGGGTGTTGGCAGGCATGGCCCGCATCGTAGCAAAGCGCGACGCCGTGCGCTATAGTCACGCATCCATGCCATCCTCCCTCCCCCTGCTCCGGCTGAAACGCGACCGCGAGATCCATGTGAAGAACCGGCACCACGCGATATTCAGGAACGCCGTCGCGGACATGCCGCGGACGGAGAACGGGTCGATCGTGGAGGTGCGTGCGCACGACGGCAGCTTCCTCTGCTACGCCATGCTCAATACGAAGGCGTACATTTGCGCCCGGGCATTCGCCTTCGAGGAGGGCGACCCCCTGCAGCTGCTGCGGCGCGCCATCGGGCAGGCGATCACCCTGCGACAATCGTTCTTCTCCGGCGCGGACACGTCGGCGTACCGCCTGATCAACGCAGAAGGCGACGCGATCCCCGGCCTCATCGTGGACCGCTACGGCGATGTGCTGTCCGTGCAGTTCACCACGCTGGGCATGGACCGGCTGCGCGACTGGGTCGGCGATCTGCTGACGGACCTCGTGCAGCCTGCGGGCATCTACGAGAAATCGACGGGACCCGCGCGAAAGAAAGAAGGTTTGGAGAATCGCGAGGGATGGCTGCGAGGGGAGGGCGAGACGGACCTCACCGTCACGGAACGCGGCCTCTCGTACCGCATCGCACTGCAGGGAGGACAGAAAACCGGCCTCTTCCTCGACCAGCGGGAGATGCGCGCGCTCGTGCGGGAACTGGGAAACGGCCGCACGGTCCTCGATTGCTTCAGCTACGTCGGCGGCTTCGCGATGAATGCGTTGCACGGAGGCGCGCTCTACGCCGACGCCGTCGATTACGACGAGGACGCGCTGGCCCAGGCGCGGGAGCATGCGGCGATGAACGGCATCGCGCCGGAGAGGCTGGGCATCCATGGGCGGGACGTGTTCGATTTCCTGCGCAATCCTCCCCGCCGCGACTACGACTTCATCATCCTGGATCCCCCCGCATTCGCCAAGCGCAGCACGGACCTCGACCAGGCCAAGCGCGCCTACACCGATCTGAACCGTCTCGGCATGCAGCTGTTGCCACAAGAAGGCGGGCTGTTGCTCACCTGTTCGTGCTCGTATCAAATGGACACCGCACTCTTCCAGACCGTCGTCTTCCACGCGGCACGGCAATGCAACCGCACCGCCCGCATCCTCCAGCGCCACCGCGCGGCCTTCGATCACCCCGTCAATATCTTTCATCCGGAAACGGATTACCTGAAATCGCTCCTCTTGTGGATTTCGTAGAGACGTTCCGGCGGATATCTCTCTCGTCCCATGCAGCCGGATATCTCTCTCGTCCCATGCAGTACAGACGTTGCAGCGGATATCTCTCTCGCCCCATGCAGTACAGACGTTCCGCCGGATATCTCTCTCGTCCCATGCAGTAAAGACGTTCCGCCGGAACGTCTCTACAGGATGGCGCGTATCTTCTCGATCAACGCATCGAACCGCGCCATCGGCACCCCCGCCAGATTCATCCGCCCGTCATCGGCCAGGAAGACCTTCTCCGCGCGCAGGCGGCCGATCGCGTCGGGGGACAGCGGCAGCTGCGTGAAGAAACCGGCACCCCGCAGCCGCTCCGCCCAGTCCGGAAATGCTTCCGTCAAGAGCGCCCGCTTGCGCTGCAGGAGCGCGCGCGCCACGGAGAGCTCCTCCTCCCACGCTGCGCGGTGCTCCTGCTGCACCAGGGCAACCAACTGCTGGCCGGGCGTGGGCGCGGCCGACCAGAGCTCCCGCGTGCACTGGGCGTAGTGCCCTTCGACCAGCGCGCGCTCTTCGTCGGAGGAAACGGGAGCGCAGGCCAGTCCCGTGCGCAGACCGTAGATCGTGTGATTCTTCGACGCGGACCACGCCAAAAACACCCCGACGCCCGCTCTGCGCAGAATCCCCACGGGAGCAACGTCTTCCTGGACGCCCAACCCCAGCCCCTGGTACGCGCAGTCGAGCAGGATGACAAAGGAGGAGCCTTCCAGCGCCGCAGCCAGCCGCTGCCACTGCGCGGAGGACCAGGTCCAGCCGGTCGGATTGTGCCCGCTGACCTGCAGGAGGGCGGCAGCCGGTTGCCGTTCCCGGGTCAGTGCATCCCCGACGGCATCGACGCCTGCATCATCCGCCGCAAAGGGCACGGACACCGTTTCCAGCCCGGCGCCCCCCAGCAGCCGCCGGTGCGCGGGCCACGTCGGGACGGGCAGGACCACGCGCCGGATTCCCATCCGCTGCAGCAGCTTCAATTGAAGCGCGAGCGCTCCCGTGCCGCCTGCCGCCGCGATGGATGCCACCGGAACGTCGTCTCCCGCCGCCAGTCGGGTCACGCACGCGCGGAACGCAGGCACCCCCAAGAGGGGCGGCAGAGGGAAACCGCCCGCCCGGGGCACCATTTCCCGTTCCCACCGGCCCAGCGCCTCCTGCATCGAGGGCAGGAAGAACGGCCCCCCGTCCTCGCCGCGGATCTCGCCGATGGAGGCATCGATGGCCTCCGGCCCCGCCGCCCGCGCGGCTGCCGCCACCGCAAAGATGGGATCGGGAGGAACGGATGCGAGACGGGAGAGCAGCGACATCAGGGGCAGTGTATCGCACGCGCCCCCCGCAACGCGACCCGACGCCCCTCTCCGGAATGACCCATGTTCCATTTCCATACTCCTCCTCCCCTATCCCTTTTCCCGAAGATCAGTACAATCCCCGCGATGACCTGGCCACCCGTCATCCCTTCGATTGCATTCAGAGTGACGCGTGGCAGAGAGCTCTCCATCCTCCACGTATGACTTGGCCACCCGTCACCATGGCGACCCAGCATCCGGACAATGCCTCCGTGCCGTGGTGGCGTTCCGATGCGTTCATCCCCACGCAGGATGAAATCACGGAGCTGCTGACGCTCTTCCGCGAGCTGCCCATCGACGAGTACATGTGGGACTGGGAAGGCAAGTACGTGGATGAAGCCGTGGGGGAGAAGCTCTTCTCCCGCGCCCGCGAGTACTTCCAGACACGTCCGCTGGGGGGAGACCTCCACCTCACCTACCGCATCCCCGCGTGGGAGGAGGGACGGACGCACCGCTCCGCGCGCGCCTTCATGAACATCCTGTCTCTCGCCGACCTGGCGCGGGAACTCCACCTGCCGCAGCCGCCCGTCACGGAGATGTTCCTGCCGATGACCACCGATGCCGCCCAGCCCATCGGGGCGCGCCGCGCGTTCCGCGAGACGGCCGACTACCACCGCATGGTGTTTCACGAATCCAAAGCGGATGAGCAGCACCTCCTGGACCTGTTCACCGTCACCCCGCTGGTGGAGGACGTCGACTCGCTCTTCGCCATCGAGCGGATCATCGAGCCGTACTGGAGCGCGCTGCGGGAGGAGGGAGCACGCGCAGCGGAACGGGGGCGCCGCGCCTTCCTCGCGCGGTCCGATCCCGCCATGAACTCCGGCCTGGTGCCGTCGGTCCTCGCGATCCGCGCCGCGCTCTCCACGCTGTCTCGCCTGGGAGAGCGGCACGGCCATCCCGTCTACCCCGTCATCGGCACCGGTTCCCTCCCCTTCCGCGGCTCCGTCCACCCGGGCAACACCGAACACTTTCTGCGGCAGTACGCCGGCACCGCCACGTATTCGATTCAATCGGCCTTCCGGTACGACTATCCCCGTGCCGACGTGCAGAGCGCCCTGGAAACGATGCAGCGCGACGTGGCGCGGCACCGCACCATCCTGCTCACGGAGGAAGAACGCGATCAACTGCGCACGCTCAGCGCCCTCTTCGAGCAGACGTGGAAGCCGACGATCGAGGCCATCGCTCCCGTCATCAACCGGGTCGCGGCTTACGTCCCCCCGCGGCGCGAACGCATGCTGCACATCGGGCTCTTCGGCTACAGCCGGGGCGTGGGATCGGTCAAGCTGCCGCGCGCCATCGTCTTCACCGCCGCGCTGTACTCGCTGGGCGTGCCGCCGGAACTGATCGCTACGGGCAGAGGATTGGAAGCCGCGGAGAAGCAGGGATTGCTGCCGCTCCTGGAGAAGCACTACCCCGCGCTGCGCGCGGACTTGGAAGCAGCCGGCCGCTACTACCATGCGGAGAACATCGCGCTGCTGGCAGAGGAGCATCCGGCCTTCGCCGCCATTCACGACGGAATCGGCGGCATCGAGCGCATCATGGGCATCCGCCTCGGGCCGCAGGAACCGTCGCACGTCATCCACCGGAACCTCTCCTCCACCATCCTCCACCGCCTGCGCGCCCCTGCGCCCGACGCCGCCGCCCTCACCCGCGACATCGTGGAAGCCGGCGTCATCCGCAGGAGCCTGGGGTGAGCGCGAAGAGAAAATTGTTGGAAATTACTGTACACCGTAGTACGGTACGATCGTCTTGGAAAAGGCGGAGGACGCAATCCCCTCCGCAAGCGATCGGAATGATGAGACGGCAGGCACAGTAGACAAACTATCATTTCTTCCGCATCGCAGAATTACAGGCACCATTCCTCCACTCTTATGAAAGTCTCACCCATCACCCTGAAAGTACAGGAACGTTTGCGAGCCCTGCGCGAAGAGCGCAAGCTCACGCAGGAGAAGCTGGCCCAGAAAGCCGGCATCAGCCTCTACTACCTCCAGCTCCTGGAAGGCAAGAAGCCGAAGAACCCCTCGCTCCTCGTACTCGACAAGCTCGCCCGGGCCTTCGACATGCCCGTGTGGAAGTTGCTGAAGTTCGAAGACTGATCGACTAGCGACGCCTCCCGCCCCGTCCGAATCCGCGGCCGCCGCGGGAACGTTGCCCTGCGCCCCGGCCGGACCGGCGGGAAGCGGGGGCGGATGCCCCGGGATCCAGCACGGTCGTCGGCAGAGAAGCGTGCGCGCTGCGCTTGAGCGGGGCGCGGATGAGCCGTTCAATCTCACGAATGTGCTTCGACTGGTCCGGCGTGGCGAACGAGATCGCCCGGCCCTCCCGACCCGCGCGGGCGGTGCGGCCGATGCGGTGGACGTAGTCGGCGGGATCGTTGGGCAGGTCAAAATTGAGCACCACGGCGATGCCCGTCACGTCGATGCCGCGCGCGGCGATGTCCGTGGCCACCAGCACCCGGTACGTGCCGCGCCTGAATCCTTCCAGCGCTGCGCGTCGCTGGGCCAGCGACCGGTTGGCATGGATCTCCGCCGCCGAAAATCCTGCATCCCGCAGGCTGCGGGCGATCTTCGTCGCGCCGTGCTTGGTGCGGGAAAAGACCAGCGCCGATCCCTGGAACTCGTGCAGGAGGGACACGAGCAAGCGGCTCTTGTCCTCGCGCCGGACGATGAAGAGTTCCTGCTCCACCTTCTCCGCGGCCGTTCCCGCGGGCGCCACCTCGATGCGCAGGGGCAGCTGCATCTCACGCGTGGCGATGGTGACGATCGCCTGCGGCATGGTCGCGGAGAACAGCAGCGTCTGCCGTTCCCGGGGCACGTGCCGGAGGATGCGGTCGATCTGCGGCTTGAATCCCATGTCCAGCATGCGGTCGGCTTCATCCAGCACCAGGATGGACACCTCGCGCAGCGTCACCGTGCCCTGTTCCAGGTGATCGTTGAGGCGGCCGGGCGTGGCGATGAGCACGCGCGGATCGCGCCGGAGCATCAGCTTCTGCTGGTGCATGGACGCTCCGCCGACGAAGACCGCCGTCTGGATGCCGACCGCATCGGCGAACGGCCGCAGCGCTTCCTCCACCTGGAACGCCAGCTCACGCGTGGGGAGCACGATGAGCGCGCGTCCCCGCGCCTGGGAGAGTCGCTGCAGCAGCGGAATGCCGAAGGCCAGCGTCTTGCCGGTCCCCGTCTGCGCGATGCCGATGATGTCCTTGCCCGCCACCGCCGTGGGGATGGATTGGAGCTGGATGGGCGTGGGCACGGAGAACCGCAGCCGTTCCATCACGGACAGGAACACCGGCGCGATGCCCAGGTCGCCGAAGCCTATGGAAGGAGTTGCCGAGTGCATGTCTCTTGAGTATACCTGCATTTCCAGCCGGGGAACAGGAATGAAGAGAATGCAAAAAGGACGATTCCGCCACTCATTTCGAAGAGGCGAGAACCCTGCAAACGTTACTTTGGCCAAGAATCGTGTAGAGTGTACGGTTGCTTATCCCCTCCCTCCTCTCTCTTATGAAGAACCTCAGCGTTCTCGATTGGGTCGCCTTGCTGCTCTTGGTCATCGGCGGCATCAACTGGGGCCTAGTCGGCCTCTTTCAGTTCGATCTGGTCGCCGCGCTCTTCGGCGGTCCGGCTACGGTCGTCTCCCGGGTCGTCTACACCATCGTGGGACTCTCGGCGGTGTACGTGCTGGTCATCAGCAGCAAACTGACGAAGAAGGGGGTGGTGTGATCGCGTTCCGTAAGGCACAGGCTCCGCCGGGCGGCTCGCGCACCCGGCGGAGTTCCCGCGGTGCCACGCCGGAGAAATCCGGCGTTTCGTTGACTCATTCCAGTGTTTACTGTACAGTACATAGTTGATGTTTTGGCTTATGAAAAAACAATGTCCCTCTTCCTTGCCATCCTCTCGGCACTCGCGCTCCTGTCTCTCCTCTTCGCCGGGGCGATCGCTCTCGAAGCGCGGCGGGTAGAGCGCATGCGGCGCGATTTCCTGCGATCCATCAAGGCCCCGCAGTCTCTCCGGCTGCGTGACGGGATCCTGCGCATCGTCTATCTGGCAGGCGCCCTGGGGCTGGTCCTGGCACTCGTGGCGCTCCCGCATCTCCTGGATCTTCTCCCTGCAGACAATGGCTGAACTCCCGCTGCCGCTGGCTCAGGAACACGTCGTGCTCGTGACCCGCGCGCACTGGGCGCGGTACGTGGCATCGGGATGCGTCTGCCTGCTGCTGCTGCTGGTCGGCGTGCTGTTCATCGTCCTCGCCGCCTCCATCGAACTCATGGCACTCGCCGCCGGCATCCTCTATCTCCTGGGCGCCACGCTGGTACTGCTGGCCTATCACAAGTTCTTCCACATGTTCTTCTCGGAACGCATGCGCACCATCATCGTCACCAGCAAGAGGGTCATCTACCTGCACCTGCGGCTCTACCTCGCCGCGCACGAGCACGAGATCCCGCTGCGGCGCATCCACGACGTGAGCGTCCGGCGGGTCGGCTTGATCACGTATCTGCTCAACTTCGGATCGATCTGCTTCGAGGCGCCGGTCAATCGGGAGGAATCGCTGGAGCGCTGCCTCCCCTACGTCCCGCATCCCGACCGGGTGGGCGAGACCATCGCGGGCCTGCTGCCGGCGGCCATCGAAGGATCGGTTTTTCAGGAGAATGATTGATAGGAAATGCGGCGCGCGCGGTCTTCACAGACGTGCCTGACTCATCGCGCATCGCCGTCATCACCGGCACGACCCGCCCCGGCCGCTTCAGCGAGAAGCCTGCGGCATGGATTGCGGACGTGCTGCGGCAGCGCGAGGGCGTGGACGTGACGGCGCTGGACCTGCGCGACTACCCGATGCCCTTCTACGACGAGCCCGCTTCCCCGGCGATGATCACCCCGGAGGACTATGGTAATGAAACAGCCAAGCGCTGGGCGGCGCAGATTGCCGAGCACGACGGTTTCGTCATCGTGACGGGCGAGTACAACCACGGCTACCCCGCGGTGCTCAAGAACGCCCTCGACTACGTCTACCACGCATGGAACGGCAAGGCCGTCGGCTTCGTCAGCTACGGCTCCGTGGGCGGCGGGCGGGCGGTGGAGCAGCTGCGGCAGGTGGCGGTGGAACTCCAGATGGCGCCCATCCGATCGTCCGTCCACATCCCCGCGGATATCCACTTCCCGGTTCTCTTCGGCAAAGCGGAGTGGAAGCCGATGGAAAACGAGAAGCTGATGGGCGACGCCGCGACGATGCTCGATCAGCTCCTCTGGTGGACGCGGGTGCTGAAGAGAGAGCGAGAAGAGGCAATGTAGCAGGAGAGGACAACACCTCATGCAGTCGCTACCATGAGGGACATGGAACATGTGGATAGATCAAATGATGAATGGTTCCGAGGCACATACCGCATCCCCTCCGCCCGCAATCCGCGATGGGATTACGGATCGAAGGGCGCGTACTACGTGACGATCTGCACGAAAGGGCGACGTCCCTCGTTCGGCACCATTGATGAAACGGCCTGGAACACCAGACCCGATGACCCCCGCGACGCGACACGCATGCACCGGACGCCCTTGGGGGAGGCCGCGCACGCCTGTTAGATGGCCATTCCGGATCATTTCCCGTTCGTGCGATTGGACGCATTCGTCATCATGCCGGACCACGTGCATGGGATCGTGGTCATCGATGCGCCGCAATCCATGGTACGAACGCATGGGTGTTTCGTGGTAGAGACGCAAGATTTTGCGTCTCTACCGCCCCCACCCACCGCGCATTTACCACCCCCACCCACCGCGTCCCAACACCCACCACACACACGCACATGCAACCGGTTCGGTCCCCAATCCCGCAACCTGGCATCCATCATCCGCGGATTCAAAATCGGCGTCACCCTGTACGCCCGGCAACACGGGATCGATTTCGCATGGCAAGCCCGGTACCACGACCGCATCATCCGGAATGAGGCGGAACGGGATCGCATCCGCGCCTACATCGCGGACAATCCGGTGCGGTGGATGCTGGCCTCCTGATCCCCCTTCACCCCGCCCGCTCCTGCCGGAAGATGTCGAGTAGGCCGAAGAGCAGACTCATCGCCAGCGGGCCCAGGACGAACCCCGCCAGCCCGAAGAGCCGGACGCCGCCGATGACGGCGAGGAAGATGAAGAGCGGATGCATGTGCATGCCGCGCCCCACGAGGATGGGGTGGAGGAAGTTGTCGATGAGACCCACCGCCACCGACCCCCAGATCAGCAATCCCAGCGCCGTCCAGTAACTGCCGATCACGAGAAGATAGACCAGCAGCGGCGCGAAGACGATCGTGGTGCCCAGCGTCGGGATGAGCGCCCCCACCCCCGCCAGGCTGCCCAGCAGCACGGCGCTCGGGATGCCGAAGAGCGCGAAGCCGATGCCGCTCGCGATGCCCTGCAGCACGGCGATGATGAGCGACCCCCGGATGACGGAATTCACCGCCTCGCGCAGGCGGTCGATGAGCTGGCGATCCTCTCGATCGCGCAAGGGGCTGAGGTCGATGAGCGCCCCCACGAACCGCCGCCCGTCCTTGAGCAGGAAGTAGTAGGCGATGATGCCCAGGAAGAGGAGGAAGACGAACCGCAACGTCTCCGCGAAGATCGCCTGCAAACTGGAGGCGATCCAGTTGAGCGTCCGCCCCGCGTACTCACTGAGATTGACCGAGGCGCCCGGGAGGTACTGCTGGACCAATTCTTCCGCGCGACTCAGCAGATCCGCGGGAAGCGTGACGGCGCCGCCACGCAGATCGTTGTAGAGCCCGGCCGCCTCCGTCCCGATCTGCACGCCCAGGAGCGAAAGGGGAATGAGCAGCAGGAGAATGGTGAGGATCACCATCAGCACGGCCGCCAGCCGGTCGCGCCCGCCCATCTGTTCCCGCATGCGGTCGTAGAGCGGGTAGAGGATGACCGCCGCGGTGGCCGCGAGCGTCAGCGTGATGAGGTACGGACGCACGATGAAGAACACCAGCACCAGCGCCCCCAGCAGGAGTGAGAGGAAGAATGCCGTGCGGAGGGACGATTCGCGCATGCTCTGCAGTATACCACGCAACCGGATTGATGTAAGAACCGCCGCTCCGCTTCGTCATCACGGGTACTATGGAACTCCTCGGATTCATCGTCATCGGCATCGTCGCCGGCTGGATTGCCGGCCTCATCATGAAGGGCCGCGGCTTCGGCCTGGTCGGCGACCTCGTCGTCGGCGTCATCGGCGCCCTCGTCGGGGGACTCCTCTTCCGGATGCTGGGCATCGCCGACACCAACGTGCTCGGCACGCTCGCCATGGCCGTCGTGGGCGCGGTCGTCTTCTTGGGGCTGGCCAGCCTCTTCAAGCGCCCCGCCTGATCGCGTCGCGCACCTTCTGTCCCTTTCCCCATCTTCTCCTATGGCGGACAATGACAGCAACAACATGGGCAGCGTCATCCTCGCGATCATCGCCATCGTGGCCATCCTCGCCGTCGCCTTCTACGCCATCAGGCTCCTGTGGGCGGAACCCGCAGGCACGGATAACATCCTGCTTCCTCCCGCTGTGCCCGACGACATCGACGTGAACCTCCCCGGACCGGGCAACGGCGGCAATCCGTAAGCCCATGGCATCCCAACGGGCGCGGCGATCAGAGCCATCCGCTCAGCGCCGCGCCCAAAAAGTACGGCCAACTGATGAATCAACGATATCCTTTCGCCTGCAGAGTGAAGAGTTCCGCATACAGACCTTTTCGTTTCATCAATGCATCGTGGCTGCCCTGCTCGAGCACCGCACCGTCCTGCACCACGATGATGCGATCGGCCATGCGGACGGTCGAGAACCGATGGGAAATGAGGAGGACGGTCTTATCCTGACTCAGCTCCTCCACCCGCGCGAAAATCTCCGCTTCCGCTTTGGCATCGATGGCCGCCGTGGGCTCATCCAGCACCAGCACCGGCGCATTCCGAAAATATGCCCGCGCCAGCGCAATCTTTTGCCACTGACCCACCGATAACTCCTCCCCCGATTCGAACACGCGTCCGAGCATCTGATCATATCCTTTCTTCAAGGTATCAATGACGACTGTGGCTCCTGCATCCTCTGCGGCCCTTTCGATTTCCCGTGCATCCATCGCTTTAAGCACATTCCCAAAATATATATTATGCTTCGCCGTATCTTCGTAGCGGTTGAAATCCTGAAACAGAACGGCCAACTGCTGATGCCAGCTCTCCAAGTGAAGCTCCCGCAAATCCTTGTCATCGACGAGAATGCGTCCGGACGTGGGATCATGGAAGCGCGCCAACAGCTTGATGATCGTCGTTTTTCCCGCGCCGTTCTCTCCCACAAAAGCCACCTTCTCGCCCGGAGCGATACCAACGCAAAAATCATGCAGAACATCCCGGTCCGCACCCGGATAACGAAATGTCACGTGATCGAACACGATGGACGGCGGCCGATGCATCGTCCTGGCCGGAGCATCGGGTGGAGAAACAATGTGCCTCGGGGCATCCATGACATCGAAGATACTCCGAACATACAAACTCGATTCAAAAATGCCGTTCATATTGCGCAGCAATCCCCCGAGACCGTTTTGAAAGTTGGCCACCACGGACGTGTAAAAACTGATGTCACCGATCGTCACCCGACGCAGAAACGCAAGCAGGATGACATATGTTTCGATACCGACGATCAGAAGGGTGGAGAGAACATTGAACAGAATCTGAAACAGAAGTGCCCGTCCCGCGAGCGCCTTGTTCTCGCGATAAAACGCTTCCTGTGCCTCCGTCGCCTCCCGTACAAAGAGCGGTGCCAACCGAAAAATGCGCATTTCCTTGACGCTCTGCGCATCCTGCAACAAGTGCGACACATAGGAAAATCGCTTCTTGCGCGGACTGTGCCAAGCCCAGATGGTCCATCCGGCTTTGTCTTCGTAAAGGCGATAGACGAATTCGGGGATGGCGACGAAGAGTACCAACAGAATGAACACCCAGTTCAGTGCGAGAAGAGCACCGAATGCGATGAAGAGTTGCACGAGACTCTGACAGCCGTAGAGCAAGTTGGTAATGAGATTCTGAGGACGGTACACCGATTCCTTCACCTGCTCCAGCGTATTGCGGAATTGCGGATTCTCCAATGTCTCCATATCCAGTTGCGACAGGTCCGTGTACAAGCGCTGATGCAAATAGATGGGAAACTTGGTCCATAGCAATCTCTCCATGTAGGTCTGCGCGCTGAAGGAAGCATCCTGCAAAAAGTACGTGGCAACGCGGATGATAAGGAGAATGACGAGGTGCCGGACCTCCAGCGCCGCACCGGCAATGTTCAGGATTACCGCATCAATGAGAAGTTTGTAGATGTACGCATTGATGAAGGGAATGACAGCCGGAATGAGGATCACAATCAATGATCCAATGAACAGTTTCGGGTCCATATCCCAGATCATCCCGAGCAACCGCCGGGAGACGGACACGGCATCGCGCGCCCGGCGGAAATCCGGCATCCTGCGGAGAGCAGACAGCTTCATTGGCACAGTGTAGTCCTCTTGTTCATTAAAATCTCAAGAGACTCTCCCGATGGCAATGTGTGATAGCATTCTTACATGAATGAAGATAACCTCATTCTTGGTAGTATCGTACTGCTCTGGGGTACGCTCATGTTCATATTGGGAAGGAATGTGTTTCTGTATTGGAAGCGACGAAAGTGGCCGGAGATGATTGTATTTACAGCTATTATGGTCACCATTGTGATGCTTTCCGGTGGCATGATTCTTTTATTCGTTTTTGTAATCGGATGTAATCTTGGGTTGGATTTGCCTTGTAGATTGTGAATGCATACACGAATGCGGAATGATTTTCGCTGACGCACATCGCGTTTGCACCCGTCATCTACGAGGGAGCCGGCCACGCTTTCATGCGGCTGGAGGAAGAACCAGACGCTTCGCACGAAAACGCCTCCGCTCGCTCCGCAGCCTGGCAGCGGATGCTGGAGATACTGGAGAGCATACGGAAAAACGACGCCCTATGACAGCAGTCCGCTCAGCGCCGCGCCCAAAAAGTACGGCCACAGGAGGAGCGCCAGCACGCCCTTCCAGAAGCCAAGCTGCAGGAACCCGATGGTGAAGAGCCACAGGGCGAACCACATGCCGCCCGTGAACGAGTGCTGCTCGACGTGAATTTTTTGCATGAGGAACACTGTACACCAATCGACAGAGGTGCGCGAGGAATCAGTGATGATACCCGCTCCCCTTCAGGATTTCGTGGGCGCGGTAGAGACAGAAATGGCAGCGCCACGGGGAATCGAACCCCGGTTACCAGGATGAGAACCTGGCGTCCTAACCGCTAGACGATGGCGCCACAGAGAGAAAAGAACGATCGCCGGAGGCGACGGGCACAGAGTATAGGAAAGCGAGCGCGATGCGACAACTCAAAAAATACCGAATGCGGCATTCAATGGTGATACCCGCTCCCTTTGAGCATTTCGAAGCCCCGGTAGAGCTGTTCGAGAAAGAGCACTCTGCAGAGCTCATGCGGCAGCGTCAGGGAGCTGAGGCGCAGGACCGTGTGCGCCGAGGAACGGACGGTATCGGTGAGGCCATAGGACCCGCCCAGAATGAATTGCAACGATTCGCCCCGGTCCCGGGCTGTTCCCAGCAGCTCTGCAAGTTCCTGCGATGTAATGTCCTCGCCCCGTTCGTCGAGGACGATCAGAAGTCCCGGCTGTTTGCGTGCGGAAAGGAGCAATCGCTCCGATTCCTCCGCCTGCTGCCCCGCCGCATGCGGCTGGCGGCTGGGCTGCAATTCCAGCACCCGCAGATCCGCGGCATGCACGATGCGCTCGCGATACAGACGCGCCGCCTCCTTCGCCCAGGACTCCTTCAGCGCGCCGATCGTGAGGAGGGTGATCTTCTGCATGCGAACACTCTACCACGCATTCCGTCACTCCCCCGCCCTTCATCCGTCTACACTGACGGACACTTTCCCCCTTTTCCCATGGCCGATGCAGACATGCTGAAAGAACAGGCGAAACAATTGGAAAGAGAAGCTGCTGCGCGCAAGGAAGCCGCACGCAAAGCGGAGCGTCTGCAGCGGGAAGCCGAGCAGCTGGAAAAAGAGGCAACCCGCAAACGCGAGGAGATGCAGAAGGTGTAACGGGTGTCACCGCACAACCTTCCTGCCTTTTCTGCCCTTCCTGCCTTTTCTCCCCTCCGTCACTTCATCTCCAGCACGCTGACCGTCTCGATGTGCGGGGTGTGGGGGAACATGTCGACGATTTGCTACTGGGAAAAAGGAGTGAATGGATTGATTTATATCAACAATGCCTTATACTGTACGTACTTCCTCCCCGACCGACTTGCTGCAAAGCCCGGGCGGGGTTATTTTTTGCGCGTGCCTCCTGAGCCACCCACCAAACGGGCAATGGTCTTCATCGATGGTCAGAATTTGTTTCATGCTGCACTGAAAGCCTTTGGTTATACCTACCCCAATAGTGATCCGCTGCGATTGGCTCAAACGCTCTGTACGCAACATCACTGGGAATGTGCGGAAGTACGCTTCTATACGGGAGTACCGGATAGCGCAGACAATGAAACATGGCATCAGTTCTGGGCGGCAAAGAAACTGGCAATGATGCGGTCGGGCGTACGAGTGTATTCGCGCCCGTTGCGCTATCGCAACAAAATTGTCACTCTCCCCGATGGAACCACCCACAGTTTTTTGGTCGGCGAGGAAAAGGGCATCGACGTCCGCATCGCTGTGGATGTCATCAACCTTGCACACAAAAGACAATTCGATGTCGCGCTCGTCCTCAGTCAGGACCAGGACTTATCGGAGGTGGCGGATGAGATACGCATCATCGCACGCGAGCAACACAGATGGATCAAAATTGCATCCGCATTTCCCTATAGTCCAACCGTCAAACATGCACGCGGCATCAATGGTACCGAGTGGATTCGGATAGACCGTACGACGTTCGATGCATGCATTGATCCGAAAGATTATCGCGCACAATAATCTGCCTACCCCTTCCTCTCCAGCACGCTGACCGTCTCGATGTGCGGCGTGTGGGGGAACATGTCGACGGGCTGGACGGTGCGCAGTTCGTAGCCGGCTTTCAGGAGGCCGCCCATGTCGCGCGCGAGGGTCGCCGTGTTGCACGAAACGTAGACCAGCGTGCGCGGGGCGTGGGCGATCAGGGCATCGAGCGCCTTGGGGTGGAGGCCCGCGCGGGGCGGATCGACCACAATGACGTCGAAGTGGTACTTGCCGCCCGGCTGCAGCTGGTCGCGCAGGACCTGCTCGGCGCGGCCCTTGTAGAAGCTGATGTTGGCGATGCGGTTGCGGCCGCTGGAGGTCAGGGCGTCCTGGATGGCGGCGGGGTGGCTCTCGATGCCCACCACCTTCTCGCACGAGCGCGCCAGGTACTGCCCGATGGTCCCCATCCCGCAGTAGGCGTCCAGGACGGTGTCGGTGCGCTGCAGGTCCGCGCCGCGCGCGATGGCCTGGTAGAGCTTTTCGGCGCCCAGGGTGTTGGTCTGGAAGAAGGAGAACGGCGAGATCTCGAACGTGAGGTCGAAGAGGCGCTCGGTGATGGTCTGCTTGCCCAGGAGCGCATGGACCTGCGGCTGCTCGGGCTTGTCGCTCATGCCCGTGTGCTCGACGACGAGCAGGCTCTTGAGTCCCGGCCGCCCGGCGAAGCGCATGAAGTGCTGGAAGAGCGGCTCGAGTTCCTTCTTCCGCGCATTGACGAGAAAGCAGAGCATGTGTTCCCCCGTGTGCACGCCGCGGCGCAGCAGCAGCGTGCGCAGGAACCCCTTGTGCGTCTTGGGATTGTAGACGGGCAGGCGCGTCTCCTGCAGGAAGCGCTTCACATCGGCAATCAGCGAAGCGCTCTGCTCGTCGTACAGATGACACTCGCTGATCGGCAGCACCGTGGCCCAGTCGCTGGGGCGATGGAAGCCGATGGACGGATCCTGATCCAGATAGATGCGCTTGCCGGCGCGCTCCTCCGTCCGCATGGTGGCGTACCCGAAGGAGAGCTCCAATTTATTGCGGTAGTGGAAGACCTGGGGGCTGGGGATGATCTTGAGCACGCGGCCCGGCAGCTGGCGGCGCAGATCCTCGTCCACGGGCGTGAGATGCCCCAGGGTCTCGCGGACGATGTCCTCTTTGTGCGTGAGCTGCTTGTCGTACGGCAGGTGCTGCCAGCTGCAGCCGCCGCAGTCGTGCACGTGCTGGCAGCGGGGCGGGACATCGTCGATCGCCCGGCGCACCACGCGCTGCAGTTTCGCTTCGGCGTAGCTGCCGCGCTGCTTGGTGATCACGACCTCGACCTGCTGGCCGGGGGTGGCTCCGGGAACGAAGACAGGCAGGCCGTCTACGAAAGCCAGTCCGGCCCCGCCATGGGTCAGTTTCTCGATGGTGAGGGCGAGCTGCTGCCCGTTGTGGACCGCGCTCGCGACGGATGTTGACATGCGAATCGAAAGATGTTAAAAATTGCTACTTTCTGCTCTTCCGCCCATGAACAGACGTCTGCATCTCCTCGTCGTTCCGGCCGCCAGTGCCGTCACCGCACTGCTGATTCTGGGCGCAAGTGTACCATGGTTTGCACCGTCGGCAAGCGAAACGGTCACGGTTTCCCTGCAGGAAGCAGCCACCGCACCCGCAACCAGACTGCTCGCTGGCCAGGAGGAACGCCGCGCGCGACGCATCGGAGTCCCCTTTCAGGTGCTGGCGGCCGAGACGCTCCCCGCCTCCGTGCTGCCCGTGCTCGACCGCAGCGAGATGACCTCCCGCCACCGCGCCCTCACGCTGCGGACGCTCCTCGCGCTGCCCCCCGCCTGCCGCACGCACCTGCGCACCTTCTACGTTCGCTACGGCGACGCCTCGCGCCGCGGGCTGGGAGGCAAGACGACCATCATCCTCGACGGCACGGTGCCGGAGGAAGAATTCGTCAGCCTGCTCGTCCACGAGTGCGCCCACGTGACGCACGGAAACCTGCCGGGCACCCCCTCCGCCGGCGACAGCGTCTTCCGGGACGGGCACGACCGGTTCTACGCCGACAGTCCCGCAGCCGCATTCTTCGCCATCTCCTGGGAGACGGAACGGGTCCTGCGCAGAGAGGCCCGGACGGAGGACTTCATCTCGGGCTACGCCAAAGCGGATGCCTTCGAGGACTTTGCCGAAACCTTCGCCGCCTACGTCCTGCACCGGGAAATGCTGGCGCAGCGGGCGGCGGAGAATGCCGCTCTCGCCGCGAAGCTGGCGTGGATGGAGACGCACCTGTCGCTCCCGGCGGACGCCATCGCGCAGAGCCTGTACGTGCCGGGACGGGTGATTCCGTGGGATATCACGAAGCTGGCGATTGCCCTGAAAGAAGCTAAGGACTATTTCGAAGGAAGCTAAAGAAGCTAAGGAGTATTGAGGATTGTATGGATGCTGAGAACTCAGGAGATCCACTATCTCCATTGATCTTGTGTTGTGCTGCGATGGATCCCGCTGCAGAGCACTCTGTAGCTTCCTTAGCTTCTTCGCCTTCCTTCGCTTCCCTTCATTATCCATTATCCATTATCCATTGTTGCATTATGCTGTTGCCATGCGCCGCCCCCTCCTCCTGATCCTCTGGCTCCTGACCGATCTGGCCCTCTTCGTGGGATGCTACGCACTGGCGTACTTCCTGCGGGTGGGCTGGGTCCTCTCCACCGCATTCCCCTTCGACCGGTTCCTGCTGATCGCGCTGCTCACCGCGCCGCTGTGGCTCGCCACGCTGATCGCCACGCGGACGTTCGCGCTGCTGAGGAATCAGGAAAGCCTGCGGACGGGCATGTACATCGCCTACGCGGCGGTCGTCGCGACGGCGCTCTTCGCCCTGGGGTACTACTTCGTCTACGGGCTCTTCTTCAGTCGGCTGCTGCTGCTGACGGCGCTGGCCCTCACCGTCGTCCTTCCGTGGGGCTGGCACATCGTCTTCGGCCGTCTGCAGCGCCGGCTCCTGCGCCGCGCGCCTCCGGCCTTCCCCACGCTGATCATCGGCGCCACGCGCGAGTCCCGTGCCCTCATCGAGTCGCTGCAGCGCAGCCGCAACCCCCTGACGCCCGTCGCCGTGCTCGACGGACGCGGCACTCCCGAGCCGGAGATCGCAGGCGTCCCCGTGCGGGGCAAACTCAATAAGCTGGAAGACGTGCTGACGGGGCAGCGCATCACGCACCTCCTCCAGTGCAGCGATCTGGAGCAGTCGCTCAACCTGCTCTCCGCCTGCCGCAACCGGGGCATCACTTACCTCCTGCTCCCCTCCGTCCTGGGCATGGTGGAACGTGACGAACGCGTGGAGACGCTGGAGGGACAGCCGGTGACGGTCGTGCGGCCCAAGGAGGGGAAGTGGAAGTGGTTCTTTTGAAGCAATGCAAAATGATCGTCCGCTGCGGCGGACTCCATGCAAAATGTGAAATGACGATGTACGATGAAGCTCTCTCCGGTGATCATTTTGCATTTTGCATTTAACATTTTACATTCGAAACCCTTCCCCATGCGCGTCTTCATCCTCGCCGGCGGCTATGCGACCAGGCTCTGGCCCCTCACGGAAAAGAGGGCCAAGCCGCTGCTGCCGCTGGCGGGCGTCCCCCTCCTCACGCACATCGTCCGCGGGCTGCCCCGTGACCTGCCTGTGACGGTCAGCACCAACGCGGCGTTCCGGGAGGACATGATGCAGTGGGCCGAAGCCATGGACCACCCCGCCCTGACGGTGCGCATCGAGGAAACCAGGAGTGACGATGACAAGCTGGGCGCGCTCGGGGCGCTGGCGCAGTGGATCATGCGGGAGGAGATCCGCGACGACGTGCTGCTGCTGGCCGGGGACAACTACCTCGGATTCGACCTGCGCGCATTTGTGCGGGCATTCCAACCCAAGCGCCCGCTGCTGGCCGCCGTGGATCTCCACGATCGCGCACGGGCACGGGCATTCGGCACGGTCCTGCTGGACGCGGAAACCCGCGGCGTCATCGGATTCGAAGAAAAGCCGCAGGAACCCGGGAGCAGCATCGTGAGCACGGGCTGCTCGATCCTCCCGCGCGAGGTGCTGCCGCTGCTGCTCGTCTACGCACAGCGCAGGCCCGACAACATCGGCGGCATCTTCGAAGAGTGTCTGCGGCGCAATATCGGCATCGATTGCTTCGTGACGGACGCGCCGTGGTACGACATCGGGTCCTTCTCTGCGTACCTGGACGCCACGCGCGGCCTGGTGGGCGACCGCGTCCTCCGCGGGGAAGGCGCCGTCCTGGAAGAGAGCGAGACGTCGGGCAGCGTGGTCCTGGGCGACCGGACGGCCGTCCGGCAGAGCCGTCTGACGGATACCGTCACCTTCGCCGACTGCGTGATCGAGGACTGCGTGATCGAGGACTGCGTGATCGATGAGGGGTGCGTGCTGCGGGGAGTGGATCTCTCGGGCAAGATGATCCGCGCGGGCGCCCGGCTGATCCGCCGCTGACCGCCATCGGACATCAGTCAATCCAATTGCACCCCGCGCAACCCTCCCCTACACTCCCTGCACCCATGAAACGCCTCGGAGCCCTCTTCAGCGTCCTTCTCTTCCTCGCCGCCTGTACGGGCGGAGCGGTGACGGAATCGTACGCACTCGTGATGGAGACGCAGGACCCGGCCCGACGCGAAGCGCTGTCCCAGGCGGCCATGCGCGTGGTGGAACGCCGCATCCAGAGCATGCAGGTACGGCTGATCGAGCAGGCCATCCGGCAGGAGGAGGACGGGTCGCTCCTGATGGACGTCACCGTGGACGATCCCGCCACCATCGAGCTGCTCAGCGAGCAGCTTGCGCGACCGCTGGACTTCGCGATCATGATCGCCGCGGAGGAGGGGGAGGCGGCGGATATCACCGTGGAATCCTTCGGCGGCTTCCGCGCCACCGGCATCACGGAGGAGCACCTCGCCTGGGTGGAGGCGGCGGCGGAGGGCGGGGAGGGCATCGTCCGGATCACGCTGACGGAGGAAGGGCGCACCGCCTACGCCGCGCTCCTGGCATCCGCCGGCGAGACGCCCATCGGCATCGTCGTCCGGGGCGTGCTGGTCAGCATCCTGCAGAGCGGCGGCGGGAGCGGGGAAGACATCATCATCCGCGGCATTCCGACGCCCGCCTTCGCCGAGATCTTTGCCGATGACGTCATTGTCGGCACGCACGTCACCTTCACGCCGCGCTCCTCTCTTCCCCTTCTCCCATGACCTCCCGTACCGCCTCTCTCAAGCCGCTCCTCGCAGCGCTCGTCGCGGCCGTCATCCTCGTCATCGCCCTGCCCGACCAGTGGAAGCAGGGATGGGCGCCCGCCTGGCTCAATCCCGGCCTGCACCTGGGGCTGGACCTGGCCGGCGGCACGCAGCTGGATTTCCGCATCTCCGAGCAGGAGATCCGGGAGCAGCTGCGGCGCATCGATGAAGAGATTGCGCAGCTGGAAGCCGCGGACGGATCCGGCGAACGCATCAGCGAACTGCGCCTGGAGCGGCAGGTCGTGGAGCAGCAGCGGCAGAACCTGGTGGAAGCCATCCGCACGGTGCTGGAGCGCCGGGTGAATGCGCTGGGCGTGAGCGAGGCCGTCATCACGCCTTCGTACGTGGGCGGCGAGAAACACCTGCTGGTGGAGTGCCCCGGGGTCGTGGACGTGCAGGTGTGCATCGAGACCGTCGGCAAGACCATCCAGCTGGAATTCAAGGAAGAATTCACCGAAGCCACGGAAGAGTACGAAGCCTCCGTGCGCGCCCGCGCGGACGATGCGCAGCGCCGCATCACCCAGAGCGGCGTCAGCCTGGCGGTGGTGGGGCAGGACGTGGGCAGCACGCTGGGCGTCGCCTACGAAGACAACCGCCTCTTCTTCCGGGATACGTTGCCGGAGGGACTGGATGATCTGTGGAATGCACGGCCCGATCAGGGGGTGCTGCGCCGCGAAGGCACGCTGACCGTGCAGGTCCCGGATGAGAACCAGCAGCCCATCCAGCAGCAGATTCCCGGCATCTTCCTGGCGGAAGTCGTTTCGCCGCGCGCGATGACCGGCCGCACGGTGGCGGAAGCCGCGGCCGCCTTCGAACTCCTGGCGCGCACCGAGACGGGCGCCACCGCATCCGTCCAGGAGGATCAGGCGCTCGATGAGCTGTCTTCCAGCCGTCTCATCGGGGCGCTGCGCGGCATGCAACCGGGCACGCTGCGAGTGGCGGAGATGGAGGACGGCACGGCCGGGCTCCTCTTCCTGCGCTCTTTCGCCGCCGGCCGGGAAGAAGTGGACGTCAGTCACATCCTCGTCGCCTACTCCGGCGCCAATGCCGCAGAGGCCTCCGTCCGCCGCACGAAAGAGGAAGCCCTGCAGCGCGCACAGGAACTCAAGCAGCAACTCGAGAATGGCGCATCCTTCGAGGATCTGGCACGGACGGAGTCCGACGGCCCCTCCGCGGAGAGTGCGGGCAGCCTGGGACGCATCGGCCGCGGCGAGCTGGTCCCTGCGTTCGAAGACGTCGCTTTCGCGCAGCAACCGGGCATCATCAGCGAGCCGGTCGAAACGCCGTTCGGCTACCACCTCATCCGGGTCAACGAGGCTCCCCGGAGCGCCAGTGACCGCGCGTCGTACGACGTCCTCACCCTCACGGGTCCGGATGCGGCCGACCGCGCGGAGGAACTCAAGACGCGCCTGGAGGAAGGACGGGTACGGCAGCAGGAAGAGGCGATCGGCCTGCGGATGCTGTTCTTCTCACTGCAGCCCACCGGCTGGAAGGACACGCCCCTGACCGGCACGCACTTCCGCTCGGCCGCAGTCACGCTGGACCCCACCACGAATCTCCCCGTGGTGCAGATCCTCTTCAGCCCGGAGGGCGGCGCGCTCTTCCAGGAGCTGACGCGCAACAACGTCGGCAGGCGCATCGCCATCTTCGTGGGCGGCGAACTGGTTTCGGCCCCCACCGTCCAGGGCGAGATCACCGGCGGCTCGGCCGTCATCACCGGCGCCGGCACCATCCAGGAAGCGCAGCAACTGGCGCAGGACCTCAATACCGGCGCCATCCCCGCCCCCATCTACTTGAGCGGCCAGCGCACGGTGGAGGCGACGCTCGGCGCGCAGGCGCTGGAGACCTCGGTTCTGGCGGGACTGCTCGGCGCGCTCATCCTCATGTGCTACATGCTGGCGGTGTACCGACTGCTCGGCCTCATCGCCAACCTCGCGCTGCTTGCCTACGCGGCGATCTTCCTCGCCCTGCTCAAATTGCCGCTCTTCCTGGTCACCGACCAGTACATCGTCCTGACGCTGGCGGGCGCGGCGGGCATCATCCTCAGCATCGGCATGGCCGTGGATACCAACGTCCTCGTCTTTGAGCGCGTGAAGGAGGAGCTGCGGCGCGGCAAGCTGCTGAAGACCGCCGTGGAGATCGGCTTCGAGAAGGCCTGGCCCAGTATCCGCGACAGTAATGTCTCCACGCTGATCACCTGCGTCATCCTCTTCACGATCGGCACCTCCATCGTGCGGGGCTTCGCGGTCACGCTGGGCCTGGGCGTCGTCATTTCCATGTTCTCGGGCATCCTCGTCTCGCGATGGATCAGCCGCCGGGTGGCGAGGACCGCTCTGGCGGAGAAGGCGTGGTTGTACCCGGGAGGGCGACGGAACGACCAATGACCGGGAATCCATGACCAATCCTCCTCGGAGCGCTTTGGTCTTTCCCCCCACCCCATGCCCTCCGCGCACAAGTACGACTACCTCCTGGGCCTCTACATCTTCTGCCTGGCGGCGGCGGAGCTGATGGGGGGCAAAACGTTTCCCCTCGCCAACCTCTGGGGGTACCAGCTCAATGCCAGCGTGGGCATCTTTCTGATCCCGCCGCTGTTCACCATCATCGACGTCATCAATGAAGTCTACGGCAAGGCCCGGGCCCGCAACGTGGTCCGCACGGGGCTGTTCGTCATCGCGCTGATCCTCCTCTTCGCGCTCTTTGCCATCCACCTCCCGCCCTCCGCCCGGTTCCTGGAGAGGCAGGAAGCGTACTTCGCGGTGTTCAGCACGTCGGCGCGCATCGCCTTCGCCAGCCTGGTGGCCTTCGCGTCCGCCGAATTCCTGGACGTGTACGTCTTCGCCCTGCTGCGCGAACGCATGCACGGCCGGGCCCTGTGGCTGCGCAACAACGCTTCCAACATCCTGGGGCAGCTGGTGGACACCATCGTCTTCATGACCATCGCCTTCTACGCCTTCGACCGGAGCGCGGGTGACAATGCCGCCTTCCTCTTCAGCCTGATCCTTCCCTACTGGCTCCTCAAGTGCACGGTCTCGTTCCTCCAGACCCCGCTGGTCTACCTGGGCGTGTGGTGGCTGCGGGGAGAGGAAACAATGACTGGTGACCCCGTCTCCTGAGCAAGGGAAATTGCGCCCTCTCCTGCAGGCAAACGGGCGGGAAGGAGGGGTGGGGTGAGGTCCTCAGCCCGCTCTCGCCCCCTGCGTCTCCGCCGCACGTTCCGGCGCCCTGTCATCAATTGCAGCAACATTCTTCGTATCATTCACTGCATCCCTGATTTCCTCGTATGTTCGATGGGAATTCGCTGCCGCCCGTTCAACCATCCTCTCATACGCCAGATACTCCACCGATACGAACTGATTTCCGGTTTCCTTTACGGTCACACCTTCAATCAACGCCGTCTCCGTGAATTCCACACCACCGATGACCGCGGCAATGTCGCCCTTCGTTTCTGCCATGACGATAAGGGGAGCGGTATGATCATTCTCTCGGTGACAGGTCTCGTGTTCGAGGACTTCATTGGATTGAGCAATCGTCTGTTCGACTGATTCATCCACCAACAAAACGGATCGATCCACAAAAATCTCTGATCCATTATACAATCCGGCGGTATTCCCCTCGAGATCGTCCGTCATCATACCGACATACACAGGGCGCATCGCCGCAATATACCGATCCAAGGTCGCCCGTTCCTTTGCCTCCAATGTTTCCTGCGCCTCCTGCAAACCCGACAATATGTCCGCAGAATCATCATGATCCATCACCACCGCATTGATCGTCTCCGCCGCAGTGGCCGGCCATGTGGGCGCGTGCACCATCCCCCGCACCCTATCAACATCCCGGGGAACACGCCACAAAATATGTATCGTATTTGTACAGACGCCCCATGGGGCGTCTCTACCCCATCCGTTGATACATATCATTCCCGGGCGAGACGTTCCGTCGGAACGTCTCTACGGCGATTTCCTTTGATAGACGTGGATCGTATACGCGATCGGATTCTCGCTGTCCGCCGGATGATGATCATTGCGAATCTCCTCCCATGCGGACGTATCAAATTCCGGGAAAAACGCCTCGCCGTCCTCGATGACCGTATGGACCCGCGTCAGGTAGATGCGGTCGGCCAGCGGCAATGCCAAACGGTAGATCTGTTCCCCGCCGATCACGAAAATCTCCTCCGCGGCATCCTCCGTCGCCAGCGCAATCGCCTCCTCCACCGAGGTCACCGTATCGCACCCGGGCGCCTTCCAGGAGGCATCGCGCGTCACCACGATGTTGTGCCGCCCCGGCATCGGCCGCCCGATGGAATCGTACGTCCTACGCCCCATGATGACGGGCTTCCCCCGCGTCGTATCGCGAAAGTAGCGAAGCTCACTCGGCAAATCCCACGGCA